>DASYYT010000190.1:0-2774 GCA_035949755.1 Candidatus Sulfotelmatobacter sp. | reverse complement strand
TGAGGATTCCGGCGAAGACGAACGCTGATTCCGGAGGGAACGCGAACGGCATTCCGGCCGAAGGCGAACAGTTCTCGGAGCGTAGCGACGCTGGCAGTTCGATTGTGCAGGAAGTGTTCGGCTTCGTCAAGAAAAACCTGTCCGGAGCGTAGCGGAGGAAGAGCGCCGATAGCGGCGAAAGGGGTGCGGGGAAAGGGGCGGCAGCCCTTGTCCCCGCCTCAGCACACAGAAGCTCCGGCGAGCGTTAGCTCGACGGCTGGGTTCCGCGCTTCTTGCGCATGGAATCGCCGCGCATCTCGATACGATGAGCGTTGTGAACCAGACGATCGAGGATGCCGTCGGCGGCGGTGGGATCGCCGATCTGTTCGTGCCAGCGCGCCACCGGGAGTTGGGAGGTGAGAATCGTCGAGCGGGTCTGGTAACGATCCTCGCAGATCTCCCAGAAGTCGCGGCGTTCGGTTTCAGAAAGTGGGGCCATGGCCCAGTCGTCGATCACCAGTACGTCGATGCGGCCGAGCCGCGCGAGCAGGCTGCGCAGACTGCCGTCGGCGCGGGCGATGGTGAGATCGCGGAACAGCGCGGGGGCGCGCACGTACAGCGCCGAGTATCCATCGCGGCAGGCTTTCTGCGCCAGTGCGCAAGCGACGAAGCTTTTGCCGACGCCGGTGGGTCCCAGCACGAAAATGTGTTCGTGTTGCGAAACCCACGCCGACTTCTGCGCCAGGGCGCGGATCATGCTTTTGTCCAGCCCGCGCGAAGTACGATAGTCGATGTCTTCCACCGCAGCTCCCTTGAGTTTGGCGGCGTGCAAGCGCCGCGCCAGCGCCTGATTCTCACGCCAGGTCCATTGTTGATCCACCAGCAGGCCGAGCCGCTCCAAGAAGCTCACCTCGCGCGTGGCCGGATCTTGCTCTTGCGCCTTCAACGCGTCCACCATGCCGAGTAATCGCATAGCCGTCAGTTTTTCCATCATCGGTTCTTGTAGCATGTGGGCTCCTTACTCGAAGTACTCGGAACCGCGGATGTTGTCATGCGGTGGCGTGATGGCGGGCGGTGACGACGGCACAGGCGTCTGATCCAGCGAGTTCTTCAGAATCGATTCGACACTTTTGTACCGGCACGCGCCGGTGAGCAACGCACGTTTCGAGGCCGCTTCCACGCGTTGCGCGGAGTACTTTTCCGCGAGTCGGATGATTCCCAGGCAACCGCGATAGCCCATCTCCGGGTGCGGCTTGTCATTCATGATCCGGTCAAAGAGCCGCGCGGTGTTGGGGCCGATGGTCTCTGCCCAATGCACCATGCGCGAAGGCGTCCATTCCAGATGCGCGCGATGACTCTTGGGGCGATGTTCCTCGTTGGTGACGGCTTGCCCGCGTCCGCGACTGCGCAGGTGCGAAGCTACGCGAGTCCCTTTGTGCAGGATCTCGACCGTGGTCGGCGTCGAGCGGATCTCGACCAGCTCGTGCACCAGGTTGTAGGGCACGCTGTAGAGGTTGGAATCGAAGCTCACATGGTAATCGATATTGACGCGAGCGCGGGACCACTCGCTCAGATCGAACGGCTCGACCGGGAGCGGCTTCAAAGCCGGTTTATCGATGGCCGCAAACACCGACGCGCGGCTTCCGTCGCGCTTGCGGAACGGCCGGTTGTTCAGCTTGGTGAGCAACTCCCGGATGGCCAGGTTGAGTTCTTCGAGCGAGAAAAACTTATGGTGACGCAACGCCGCCACGATCCAGCGTTGTGCCACTTGAACGGCATTTTCGACTTTCGCTTTATCTCTCGGCTTGTACGGCCGCGCGGGCACGATGCCGAAGCCGCAGTGCAGCGCGAAGTTGTAATAGGTTGGATTCAGATCCGGGTCGTAGCGATGTGCCTTTGTCACGCCGGTCTTGGCATTGTCGGGAACCGCGAGCGCCGGAATGCCACCAAAGTGCTCGAAGGCGTGCACGTGCATCCGCAGCCATGACTCCATCTGCTGGTCGCGGGTGCATTCGGCAAAGGTGTAGCTGCTGGCGCCGAGCGCGGCCACGAACAGCGGGGCCTGCCAAGCCTGGCCAGAGTGACGGTCATAGACCGGGATCGTCGCGCCTGCCCAATCGACGAACATCTTCTCACCGGCTTTGTGCTCCTGGCGCAGCACCACATCGAGCTTCGAGCGCCAGCGCTGGTACAGCTCGCAGAACCGTGAGTAGCGATAGCCGTCCGGATTGGCCTGCCGGTATTCCTCCCACAACAACTGCAGCGTCACGTACTTGTTGCTGCGCAACTGCTCGTGAATCGCGGCGAAGTCGGGTGGCGTACGCGCCGGGTTCTTCTCCGCGATCGTTGGTTCCCGGCGCGGGAACACCATTGCCTCCACCCGTGCCTGATCCCAATCTTCGGGCAGCGGCCAAGTGACACCTGCCGCCTCGGCGCGTTTCAGGTACTTGTGAACGGTACTCACCGCGATCGCGCAACTTCGCCCGATCTGCTGGTAACCCAGTTTGAGTTCGAATCGGAGGCGTAGGACCTCCCGTAGTTTCCGCATGGACAGTCTCCTGGCCGGCACTCTGATCCTCCCTTGGAGGGTTCATTGTCCCGGTTATGATGTCCAGCGTCGCCGTGCCTTGAAAACATTCCGGGCATCGCGAAAACGATTCCGGGCTCGGGCGAAAACCGTTCGCCTTCCCGTCGGAATCACTGTTCGCCTTCAGCCCGGAAACTTGTTCGTCTTCATCCCGGAATCGTTTTCGCGTTCACCCCGGAATCCCGTTCGCCTTGCCCCGGAATCCGCA
>DASYYT010000189.1:0-8950 GCA_035949755.1 Candidatus Sulfotelmatobacter sp. | reverse complement strand
GATCGCCCAGGATTTTCCGGGCACGATCAAGCAACTGGCCGATGCCGGATTCCAGAGCGTGGAATTGTGCTCGCCCATGGGCTATGCGGATGAGGGCTTTGGCGGGCTCGCCAAGTACAAGGGCGCCGAGCTTAAGAAGATGCTGAACGATGCCGGCGTCACCTGCGTGAGTTCGCACTTCGGCATCGAAGAACTTCGCAAGAATCAGGATGAAAGCATTGCCTGGGCCAAAGATGTGGGGCTGACGCAGATGCTGGTGGCCAGCCTGGGTGGAGGGGACCATCCGACGATGGATGAAGTAAAGCGCGCCGCCGACGAATACAACAAGATGGGTGAGAAGGCGGCCGCGGCCGGCATCCAGCAGGGGCTGCACAATGAGGGCTTCGAGCTCTCGACCGTGGACGGCAAGCGCACCTACGATGTGCTATTCGAATTGCTCGATCCCAAGTTCGTGAAGTTCCAATTCCAGGTTTCGACCATCAGCAAAGGATTCGATGCCGCGGAATACTTCACGAAATATCCCGGGCGCTTCATTTCGATGCATGTGCAAGGCTGGTCGGCGGCGACGAAGAAGATCGTGCCCGTGGGCCAGGGCAGCCTGGATTGGAAGAAGATCTTCAGCGCGGCTAAAGTCGGCGGCATCAAGAATTATTTCGTGGAGATGAACTACGAGATGATGAAGGCGAGCGTTCCGTACTTGCGCAGCCTGCAGGTGTGATGGCCGAAAAGTTTCATGCAGCGGCGGACGCCTCGTCCGCCCGGCGGACCGAGTGTATGACGCAACCCCGGACGGGGCGTCCGGGGCTCCACAATCAGAATCCGGCCGCAGCCGCGGCGGCGCTGGGGTGCAAACCTACAATCTGATCGACGGAGGTCATGCGCAGAATCTGCTCGACGTGCTGGTTGGCGCCGGCTACGCGTAACTCTCCGCCGGCTTTCTTCATTTGACCCGCGACGGTGACGATGATGCCGATTCCCGTGCTGTCGACGTGGGTGATGCCGGTCAGATCGAAAATGAGTTTTTTTCGGCTCTCATCCACAAGCTTTTTGGTGGTCCACTCCACCTGCCGGCAATCGTTGCCCATTGTGATCCTTCCCATCATTTCCAGGACGACGATGTCAGGTTCCACGTGCTTGGTTTGAATAGTCAATGGCATAAGCCGAACTCCTTTCGAATGTGGCGTGCAATCTTAGGACGGGGGACGGCGGCAGGTCAATGAAAACGCGGATGGTGTAGTACGGGCCAGACGATGGGAGTTCTGAATCCCTCGCCTCAGCGCATTTCCAGCGACACGAGGTCGCCTTCGCGGCCTTTGCCGGGCTTATAGTTCACGGTGACCTGGCGATCGCGCCAGTCGCAGGAAAAGTCGTCGGCGCCAATGAGAAGCAGGGATTTGTAATCGCGGGTATGAAGCTTGAGAGTTCCGGTTTCAGCCGAGACGGTGAGGATGGCAGAGGGAGCCTGGGAGCAATCGACCGCCAGCAGGCGGCCTTTGGCGAACCGGGTGGAGCGCGCGTCGTTGGGGGATTCCGCTTGCGCATTCTCGGCGGCTTCGCGCTTGGCCTCATCTTCCTCCAGCACATCGAAGGGAGTCTTCTGCGGCTCGAGCTTGGATGGAGCGGCGCCCGATGAAGCGAGCGCGATGCCGTACTTGCGTTCGGCTCCGGCTTGCGAAATCAGGTCGCGAGCCTGCGCGGCTATCTGCGGATCATCGCTGGCTTTGAGGCGGTCGAGCAGGAGGTTGGCAGCTTCCCATTTCTTGCCGGCCAGGTAAATCTCGGCGAGATGAAGCGAGTAGCTTTGGTTGCGCGGGCTCAGATTCATCGCCGCGCGCTCGGCTTGCATGGCGGGCGTGGAAGTACCTCCGGCATTGCGGGCTACGGCCAGCAGATCGTAGGCGTCGGCCATCTCGGGTTGCCATTCGAGGACCGCTCTGAGGTCGAGCATCATATTGGCCAGGCCCATCATTTCCGCGTGTTTGGCCTGCGCCATGCGATATTTTGCGAGCGAGAGATAGTAACGCGTCCACATATCGCGCGGATTCAGAGAGGCGGAATCGCCGATTTCAGTGAAGGCCTCTTGAAATTCGCCGTGCTGAATGTGGTCGTAGGCCAGCAGGCGGTGGGCGACTTCGTCGCCGACGGCATCGCTGGGCAGTTGCTCGGTATCTTCGCCGACGCGCTTGGTGCTTTTGATCTCCGCTTTTTTGTCGGCTTCGGTGGGCATGGTGGCCAGCCTCTGCAAGGTTTTCAGCCCGGCCTCGCGGCGTTCCGGAATGCGCAATTGAATGCCCGCGTAAAGGGCTTGAGCATCGGCATCGGGAAAGGGCGTTGCCGTGATGACCGAATCGTCCGGGGCGACGGGACTGGGGAAGCGGTCGATTGGCGCAGCCGCTGCGGGATTGTTGGAATCGACGGTCGTCTTGCGCGCCGCATCCACGGCGTCGCTCAGCGCGGTTTGCGCGTGGAAATAATCCTTCACGGCCTGTTCGAGTTGCGCCGAACTCATGCCATAGGCTTGTTTGATCGCATCCTCGACGGGAACGTGCTGGGCCAGGACCAGCCCCATGTACGTGCCGGTCTCCTCCATCTTCTTCTGGTGGATCATGTAGTGCATCACGATCCACGACTCCGCGTAGTAGAGGACATGGTGCGAGCCTTCGTTGCGGGTGGAGGGGTCGTGCTTCATGGTGAACAGGTCGGGAAGAGAGAGCCAGACCTGCGCGCCCAACAATTCTGTGAGCGATTTCGCGGGATGGGTTTCTTTCAGATTGCCCAGCAGATCTTCCTGGACCGAAGGCTCGAGTTCGGGATCGCCGCCCAGTTCGACGGTCTTGTTGTCGAGGCGGATCGAGCTGAAATATTCGCAGAGGCCCTCGTCGAACCATCCCTGAGCGGGAGGATAGTTATAGCTCAGCAAGGAGTAGGCGAAATCGTGGGCCACGGCGCGCCAGGGATCTGGCTCGTAGGTGTTGAGGACGATGAAATCCTGATCGTCGCCGGGAAGAAAGAATCCGGGAACGTCGATGGGCTGGCCCTGGCGCAGCGGGGCGGCCTGGTAATAACTCTTGTCGCTTTTCAGGGCGAGAATGGTCAGAGGGCGCGATTGGTGCAGGCGATCGCGCGCGAGCAGGCCGGCGAAGACGGCGCGCATCTGCTCGAAGCGCAGGGCGATTTCGCGTCCCTTCTTTTCTCCGGCGTCGGTGATGACGGTGAAGTGCGGGGAGTGAATCTCAAGCCAGGTCGGTTCGGCCGCCCGGGTGGAGATACACGAGAAGGCCACCAGCACGGCGAGCAAGAACGGGATGGAACGCGCGCGGGGCATTGGCTGCCGGGAGGGAAGGGGCGTCAAGGAGATGCTACCACGGTGCTGGGGCGCGTGCTTTGGGGATGGCGCGGGAAGGGAAAAGCCCCGCCAGAAGCGGGGCTTTCCACGCTAAGGTCTGACTCAAGGTCTGTCCATCAACGAGGCATCCGGTCACTCTGGATTGAGCGGCGACCCTTTATAATTCCCGGTTCATGTTCAACCCGATTAAAAATCGATTTTGTTCAATATGCGTGATGGCGATCCTGCTTACGGTGCATTCTGCGGGCGCGGTTACAACTGCTTCCTGGATCGGCCTCCTGACGGACAGCGCTGGGAATCCGATCGCCGGCGCCGTCGTCAGACTTCGTTCGGCTGACCACGAATACACGGCGACTACGGCGGCGAACGGCAAGTTCGAGTTTGCCGGGATCGCCGGGGGCACGTACGAACTTTCGGTGAAGACCAGCGACAGCGAGTGGAAGGGGGCCGCTTCATTGATCGTCAAAGATGCCACTGCCCTCACCATGTCGTTGCAACTGACTTCTTCCGGACAGATCGTGCAAGCGCAAGCTCCGGCAGTTCAGGAACTCAGTTCTGCATCGCCCGGCGGCCATTCTGCCGCGCAGGCCAGCGGAGGGGAGCATCTTTCCAGTTCAGAAGTGTCGAGCCTTCCCCTGAACGCGCGCGACTTCAGCAAGTTGCTGCTGCTGGCGGCCGGGACGATGACCGATACCAATGGCGCCGCCAATTTCACCCAGCAATTTGCGGTGAACGGGCAACGCGGCGTCACCGGAGTTTTCGCCATGGACGGCTTCGATACGACCGATTCGGAGATGGGCGGGGCGACCTTTTCCAATTTCAATGTGGATGCGATTCAGGAAGTGCAGTCCAGTTCGGGAGTGTTGCCCGCCGAGATTGGGCACGGCGCGGCCGGTTTCACCAACGTCGTCACCAAGTCCGGCACGAATCAGATTCACGGCAGCGTGTTTGAGTTTCTCCGCAATGCGGCGCTGGATGCGCGCAATTACTTCGATCCTTCGCCGGCCATCAGCGGCCGGCGGATTCCTCCCTTCGCCCGCAATGAGTTTGGCTTTACCAATGGCGGGCCGCTGGTGATTCCCGGAATCTATGACGGGCGCAATCGCACATTTTATTTCGGCGAGTATCAGGGGTTCCGGCAAGTGCTGGGAACGACGCAGGTGATTCCGGTGCCGACCGCGGCGGAGCGGCAGGGAATCGATACCACGACTTTTGCGGGAGACACGCTGACGGTTCCGGTGAATGCAGGTGTGGTTGCGTTGCTCAACGGTTATCCGCTTCCCAACACGCCGACCGGCGCATTTGGCGACCGGACGTATGCGGCTTCCTCGAAAGTGGTAACCGTGACCGATCAGTTCTCGATTCGCGTCGACCATCAGATTTCGAATCAAGCAGCATTGCTGACGCGATTCAGCCTGAACCAGGTGACCGGCCCGCTGACCAATCCGGATCAGACTTTACTCAGTCCCAGCTTTGGAATTCAGTTTTACGATCACCAGCGGAATGCGGGGGTGAAGTACACGCGCACGATTTCTCCGCACATGACTTCGGAAACGTCGCTCGGGTACATTCGCAGCACGCCATTTTTTCCCACGCCGAACCATACGCAACCTGCCATTGGTTTCGCCGACGGATTGTTCGACGCCTACAACCAGCCGGGCGGATCGATTTTTGGATCGTACAGCAATCTTTATCAACTCAAACAGGACATGGCGTTCACGCGTGGGTCCCACGCGTTCAAGTGGGGCGTGGAGATCCGGGTCAACCGCGATTCGACCATCTTCGGAATCAATCCCAATGGTAATTACGTTTTTGGCGGGGGCACGGCGTACTCGCCGGTGGCCATCAAGTCGGCGAGCGGGATGCACGACATTCATATCGGCGATCCGCTGCCCGACTCGCTGACCGGACTGCTGACGGCAACGCCGTATTCCTACAACATCACGGCGGCCGCGAGCATTACTCCGGTGGGCGGAAAGTTCAATGAGGCCGGGGTGCGGCGTGAAGCTTACAACTTTTATTTTGAAGATGCATGGAAGGCCACTCCGCAACTCACCGTGAGCTACGGGTTGCGCTATGAGGTGAACAGCCGTATTCACGAAGCGACCAAGCGGACGTCATTGCCGGTGTTTACCGGGGCCGATGGACAGCCGGTGCCGTACTGGGATCGCACCGCGACGCAGCGGGTCATCATCAATCCGCAGCCGCCGTACAACCAGGATTGGAATGGCTGGGGACCGCGGCTGGCCCTGGATTACGCGGTAAGCAAGCACACGGTGCTGCACGCGGGCGGGTCCATCGCGACCCTGATTCCGAATTTGTGGCAGGACAATTTTCTGACGGCGGCGATCCCTTATGTTTTCGCTCCCACGGTTTCGGCCGAGCCGGGCTATCCTGTGCCTTTTCAGGATGCGTTTGTTGCAGTGAATTTGCCGACCGCCTACAACCTTCAGGGGCAGCCGATCTTTCCGACGGGGCGAACCCAGGATGTACCGGCAAATACTGTCTTCGATTACGCGCGCTTTCAGGCGGACCTGGACGCACTGACGCCGGGGAATGTGCAGCTGCTCAGTATCACCGGCATCGCGAAGAATTTCGCGAACGGTTATATCGGAAGCTGGACCGCGGGGGTGGATCACGATTTCGGCGACTTCAAGTTCAATGCCTCGTATGTCGCTACTGCGGGCATTCATCTGGCGCGAGTGTATTCGCCGAACAGTTACACAGGAGCGGCTCCGGGCTTTGCTCCGTTCACGCAATTCGATGCGAGTGGACATGCGACAGGAGGCTTTGGGCCCGAAGTCATCATGACCAGCGGCTCGCATTCGAGCTATCACGCGCTGCAGAGCAGCCTCACCAAGAACTCGGCGCGCCTGGGCCTGGGGCTGCAAGCCAGCTACACGTATTCAAAATCGCTGGACGACGCCAGCGCCGTGCTCGGCGGATTGCTGGGGACCGCCGGAACTATCCTGCAGACCGGACCCCAGAATCCCTGGGATCCATCGGCTGAGAAGGGGCCGTCGACGTTCGATGTGACGCATGTGTTCGCGGCCAGCGTGATCCAGTTGGTGCCGCTGGATCGGATTGGATTTTTGCGGCCGTTGGGCCGGACGTTCACCAAAGGCTGGCAGGTTCTGAACATCACGAGCCTGACGACAGGATCGCCGTTCACCGTGTTTTCGGGAATCCAGCAAACCGGGGCAGGGAATGGCGGCGCCGACCGCCCGGATCTGGTGTCGATGCCGCACCTTTCGACTTCGCGGGCGGTGCGCGAAGACTACTTAGGGCTGGGTGCGAATAATGCGTCTTTTTTCTACATTCCAATCAATGTGCCCGGCGGGACTGGGCCGAACCAGGGGCGATTCGGCACGCTGGGGCGCAACACGTTCCGCGGGCCGGACTACCACGATTATGACGTTGCGCTGATCAAAGACACTCCGTTTGGGCATCGCGGCAACGCGGAGTTGGGAACGGTGGAGTTTCGCGCGGAATTCTTCAATGTATTCAACATCGTGAATTTCGGGCTTCCGTCGAATATCGTGCGCGGCAGCGGGTTTGGGATTATCAGCAAGACTGCGGGGACTTCGAGGCAGATCCAGTTCTCGCTGAAAGTGATCTACTAGCCCGCCGTCGTTGCGCCGCTCTTCAGTTTCACCCGCGCTACGTCATCGCACGCCTTTCACGGTTGGACATTATTGCCGGAAGGCCTACTCTATGACGTTGTCCTAAACGGTAGGTTCGCGAGGAAGGTCATCATGAAACGACATCTTTTTGTTTTTGCTATTTTGTTGGCGCTCATTCCCGCTGCATCTCTTGCCGGTCAAACGAAGATTCTCACCAATCATCTCGGATACGAACCCAGCGGTCCCAAGCATGCAGTGATTCTCGGCCAAGCGGGCGAGAGCATTTCCGGTTGCGCGCTGAAGAACAACGGGAACGATCAGCAGGTTCTAGCCATTCCAGCGAAAGCTGCCGGCCCGGTGCAGAAATGGAGAGACTGGTACTTCTGGACTTTGGATTTCGATTCCTTCACAACCGAAGGCAAATACTACCTGGAGTGCGGCTCTGGATCAGGCCCAGTGCGCTCGTTTCCATTCCGAGTGCAGCGCGATTTGCTCGAACGAAACACCATGCAGGACGCCATTTACTACTTCAAAGACGAACGCAGTTCCGGGCAGTACGACAAGGCCGACCGGCATCTCAAGTTTGAAGGTTCGAAGCCGGGCACGGTGGACGCGCATGGCGGATGGTGGGATGCGACCGGCGACTACGGCAAGCATTTCTCGCATCTGTCGTTTTCGACGTATTTCAATCCGCAACAGATTCCGCTGGTCGTCTACAGCCTGCTGAAGAGCTACGAGCAGACGAAGCTGCGCGGCAACAAAAATTTCGATCGTTACCAGGCGCACCTGCTGGATGAGGCGATGTTTGGCGCCGATTACATGGTGCGCATGAAAGTTCCAGGGGGATCGTTTTACCGTTCGGTGAGTACCGGCGGAGTCGATCAGACTCCTGAAGGCCGCGAGATCGAAGGCGAGATGAAGCGCTTCGGGATCGAGGCGGCTCCGGGGCAGGGCGCGAAGGATATGGTCGAGTCGGCAAACAATGATCTCGAATACGAGGTCAGCTACCGGTCGGGCGGGGGGATTGCGATTGCCGCGCTGGCGATGGCGAGCACGTATCCGGTATCGGGAGATTTTTCGAGCGCAGATTATTTGAAGGCGGCGGAAGACTCCTTCGACTTTCTGGAAAGAGAAAATCTCAAGCTGACCAATGACGGCAAAGAAAATATCGTGGACGATTATTGCGGGTTGGCTGCCGCGACGGAACTTTATCGCGCCACCCACCAGCCAAAGTATAAAGAAGCAGCCGATCGGCGGGCGAAGAGCCTGATGGCGCGGCAGATCAGCGCGGACGGATATCAGAATTATTGGCGCGCTGACGGTAAAGAGCGTCCGTTTTTTCATGCCTCGGATGGAGGATTTCCTGTGGTCAGCCTGCTCTATTACGCGGAAATTGCCGATCCCGGCGCGCGCCGCGAGGTGCTCGCGACCGTGAAAAAGTCGTTGCAGTTCGAGTTCGCGATCACGGCGGAAGTGAACAATCCCTTCGGCTACAGCCGTGAGTACGTGCAGGACAAGACCGGTGCGCGGCGCACATCATTCTTCTTTCCGCACAACAGCGATGCGGCCCCATGGTGGCAGGGTGAGAACGCGCGGCTGGCGTCGGTGGCGACGGCGGCCCGGCTGGCGGAACGGGATTTCTCTGCCGATCCGGAATTTCGCAAGCAACTCGAGGCCTTTGCCACCAACCAGCTGAACTGGATTCTGGGGCTGAATCCTTTTGATTCCTGCATGCTGAATGGCGTGGGGCGAAACAATCCTCCGTATATGTATTTCGATTCCTGGGAGTTCACGAACGCGCCGGGTGGAATCTCCAACGGAATCACCAGCGGATTCAAGGATGAGAGCGACATCGACTACCTGCTGCCGTATCGCGAAACCGGCGCCGACAATGACTGGCGCTGGGGCGAGCAATGGCTCCCGCACTCGGCGTGGTATCTGCTGGCAGTGGCCAGCGGAGGGGAAGCGCAGGGACAGTAAC
>DASYYT010000188.1:0-20960 GCA_035949755.1 Candidatus Sulfotelmatobacter sp. | reverse complement strand
CTTCACTCGCCGCTTTGGGCATGTAGCTCTCGATCACGGTGATTTCGGCGGCTTCTTTGTCGGCCATCTCCTGGCGTCCGCCTTTGGTGAATTGTTCGATCGAGTCTTTGCGCTGCTTGATGAGTGTGGAGAGCACCGCCTGCGACTCTTTGTCGTCCAGCGGGGACATTTTCTCGACGGCTTTGAGTTGTAGCGCGCTCTTGACCATGCGCAGCGTGGAGAGGCGGGCTTCGTCTTTCGCCTTCATGGCGGTGACGATGTCTTTTTGAATCTGGTCGACTAGGGGCATGGGGGGATTATAGATGGTGGACTACAAGGCCACCGAGAATTGTTGAATGAATATCCCTGATTGTTGATTGAAAACTGTCCGCGCACTGGATTTTCAATCAACAATCAGCAATCAGCAATCTTCCATCGTTTTTCCTGGTGCTTGAATGAAATCGTTCATCGGGCACTCGGCATTCCGGTAAACTAGTGAGCTATTCCTACGTTCAAAGGACTCTGCCATGTTGCATAAAAATCGTCTTTTTACTCCGGGGCCGACGCCGCTTTTGCCGGCAGCGCAGACGGCGATGGCTTCATTTACGGCGCATCATCGGACGGCCGATTTCAAGGCGCTGTTTCAGCGCGTGCTGGCCGACATGAAAGAATTCATCGGCACCGGGAACGACGTGCTGGTGTTGGCTTGCTCGGGCACGGGTGTGATGGAAGCATCGCTCTCGAATCTGACGTCGCCTGGAGACAGGGTGCTCGTTCTCACAGCGGGGAAATTTGGCGAGCGCTGGACTGGTTTGGCCAAGGCCTTTGGCTGCGATGTGGATGTGGTCAGCGTTCCTTACGGGCAGACATTTTCGCTCGACGAAATTCGCACCAAGATAGCGCCCAATGTGCGCGCTGTGTTTGTGCAGGCGACCGAGAGTTCTACCGGGGCGCGGCACGATGTGCAGGGGATCGCGAAGATCGTGCGCGCGCATGGCGACGACACGTTGCTGGTTGTGGACGCGATCACCGGCCTGGGCACGACGCATCTCGACGTGGATGGCTGGGGAGTGGATGTAATCATCGGCGGATCGCAAAAGGCCCTGATGATGCCTCCGGGCCTGGGATATTGCGCGGTCAGCGAGCGGGCGTGGAAGCGCATGGAAACGACAACTTCTCCGCGCTACTACTTCGATCTGCGCAAGGAGCGGAAGTCGGCGGCGAAGGGCGAGACGGCGTACACGCCGGCAACCTCGCTGTTCGCTGCGCTGGATGCGGCGCTACAGTTCGTGCTCGGTATGGGCAAAGGCGATCTGGCCAGGGGGCGCGAGGAATTGGTCAACAATGCCGAACTATGCGCGGAGATGACGCGCGCGGGCGCGAAAGCCCTGGGACTGAAGTTGTACGCGTCCAGTCCGGCGGCGGCGCTGACCGCGATCACGACGCCGGATGGGACCGACTCCGGGAAGATTGTGAAGGAGTTCCGCGAGTCGTTTGATGCGGTCGTGGCCAATGGACAGGGAGAGATGAAGGGGCAGTTATTCCGCATCGCGCACATCGGATATTACGATTATCTCGACACGATTGGCATTCTGGGCGCGCTTGAACACGTGCTGGCGCGCGTGACTGGCAAAGATATTGAATACGGCGCGGCGGTGCGCGCGGCGCAACAGATATACGCCCGCGCGCAATCCGAAAGGAGGCAACTGGTCACCGCCTGACAGATGCCCCACTTTTCGGGCCTTCAGTTGATGGTGAAGGACATGGCAGGAGAGGTTTCGGCCAGCGTGCCGCCGCTTCCGTACATCCCGGTGCCGCTGATGGCAGGATTGGTGACGGTGATCTGGACAGTGCCCGGATTCGCAATCAACGAAGCCGGCACGGACAACATAAGCTGGCCAGCACCCACATAAGTAGTACCCGAGGTTTGGGGGGCGCCGTTCCAATTCACCACCGACTTGGCCGCGAAATTACTTCCATTGACGGTCATGGTGAAGGCAGCGCTTCCCGCGGTAACGCTATCTGGATTCAGCTGTGAAATGGCTGGCATGGAGCCGGCGGTGGGGGCGTAAGTCTTGGAACTATAGCCGCAGGCGAGCGTGAGCGCCGCCAGCGCGGCCAGCAAGAGCAGGTTGAAGATTCTCATCTTTGTTCTCCCGAGGGGAGGACCCCTATCGAGAGAGAGTTTAGGAAGTAAGGCCAGCGGGCGTGTCAGAGGGCTGTCACATCCCCGTCAATTTATTGTTAACGCTTTCAGCAAACGACTTCAGGGATCCGGGCCTATAGAGGGAATGCATTCGTGAAAATCATCGTGGCGGAAAAAATTTCGGCGTCGGCGGTGGCGCAGTTGCAGGAGCCCGGCTGGACCGTGCTGACGGCTGATCAACTCGACGGGAAATTGGCGGAGCACCTGGAGTCGGCGGATGCGCTGATTGTGCGCTCGGCGGTACAGGCCGACGCCAACCTGCTGGAGCATGCGAGCAAGCTGAGGGTGATTGGGCGAGCGGGCGTGGGCGTGGACAACATTGATCTGGAAGCGGCCACGCACAAGGGCATCGCGGTGATGAACACGCCGGGCGCCAACGCGGTCGCCGTCGCCGAGCAGACTCTGGGGATGATGCTGGCGATGGCGCGCCACCTGTGCCGTGCGGATGCGCTGATGCATGCGGGCAAGTGGGAGAAGAAATCGCTGCAAGGGACTGAGCTGCGGGGGAAGACGCTGGGCATCATCGGCCTGGGACGGATCGGGATGGAAGTGGCGCGCCGGGCGCGCGCGTTTGGGATGGATTTGATCGGGCACGATCCGTTTGTGTCGGTCGCGGTGGCGAAGGAGCAAAGCATCCGGTTGGCGGGGCTGGAGGACGTGTATGCAACGGCAGATTACATCACGCTGCATGTCGGCCTGACGCCACAGACTACCGGCATGATTAATGAGGCGTCCATCGCGAAGATGAAGAAGGGCGTGCGGCTGGTGAACTGTGCGCGCGGCGAGCTGGTGAATGAAGCGGATCTGGCTCGGGCTCTGCAGAGTGGGCAGGTTGCGGCCGCGGCGCTCGATGTTTTTGCCGAAGAGCCTCCCAAGAACTCGCCGCTGCTGGCGCTGTCGAATATTGTGCTCACGCCGCATGTCGGCGGTTCGACGGCCGAGGCACAGGAAGCGGTAGGGGTGCAGATCGCGCAGCAGGTCAAAGAATATTTGAAGCACGGAGTCATCCAGAATGCGGTGAATGTGCCCTCGGTTTCAGCGGAAGAATACGCAGCCATGCAGCCTTACATTGTGCTGGCGGAGCGCATGGGAGCATTTCTGGCGCAGGTTTCGGAAGGATCGCTGGAGGAGATTTCGATCCGTTATGGCGGGCACATCGCGGAATGGAAAACAGAGTTGATTCGCAACGGGGCGGTCAAAGGCATTCTGAACCAGGCGCTCGAAGAGAAAGCGAACCTGGTGAATGCCGCGACCATCGCGCACGACCGCGGCCTGCGTGTGCTGGAGTCGCATAAAGCGAAAGCTTCGACCGGCGGCGCGGGCAGCGTGCTCTCGATTTTTTTGAAGACGGCGACGGAAGAGCACATGGTCAAGGGTGCGGTGCTGCACGGGGACGCTCCGCGGCTGCTGCATGTGGATGGCATCGATGTGGAGGCTCCGCTGGAGCGCAACCTGATTTATCTGCGGAACCGGGACGTGCCGGGAGTGATCGGGAAAGTCGGAACGATTTTGGGAGAGGAGTCAATCAACATTGCCGATTTCTCCCTGGGCCGGCGGGCGGCGGAAAAATCGGATCAGCCGCGGGAGGCGATTGCGGTGGTACACGTGGATGGGCAGGTGCCCGATGCCGTGCTGACCAGGCTACGCGGAATTCCGGCGGTGCAGCAGGCAAAGGCGGTCCGGCTGTTCTAGACTTGCCAGGCGCCGAGCTACTGCAAGTCAACGATGACAAAGACTAAGGTGCGGGCATTAGGTCGCTTGTATCATCGAGCTCGCTAACTGGCGGCTTGTTCGGTGGGAGCCGCGGGGATTGCGTGCTTGGCGTGAGATCCCGAGGAGGCTTCGTAGCGGGCCAGGTCGAGATCGGCGTTGAGGGAATCGAGGATCACCATGGGGAGTTCGGCCCCAAATCCGTCGAGTTCTTCTTCGCTCCATGCGCCGTTCAGGCGGGTGGCTCCGGTGATGTCTTCGGGGAAGGCGTGCCGGTAATCCCCTTCGCGAATCAGGATGTCGCCGAGAAGCCGTCCGGTGTGAATGTCGTAGACGCGGCGGCTGGCCTGACCGTGCGCGTTGGTAAGGCAGAGAAAGACCTCGCCATCGGCGGCAGATTCGGGGCGATAGTACCAGGCTTGCGGCGCGTCGATTTTGGGGTGATGCCGCTTGGGCCGGTGCAGTGTCGGTAGCTGGTCGACCAGTTCGTCGGCGGGATTGAAATAGAGAATGCGCTGGCAGGAGTCGCAGACGACGGTTTCTTTTCCGGAGCGGACGTCATTGTAAGTTTGCGGGCGCAGCATGACCTGGCAGGCCATACATTTCTGGTTGCGAACTTCGGAGATGCCGCTGCCCCGGAACTTGGAAACCCGCTCGTAGTGGCGGAGGAGATCTTCGCGCACCCCGGCGCGGAGTTGATCGCGCTTGCCGCGCCATTCGGCCAGAAGCTTCTCGTCCTCGGCGGTGCGCTGGCGGGCCTGTTCTTTTTCCTTCTCGATTTCGGCGGTTTCGGCTTTGAGCTCGGCTTGCGCGGCCTTGACTTCCTTCTCGCGCGCGTCGGCGTTGACCATCAGCTCAAGAATCTTGTCCTCGTTAGCGCCAATTTCCTTCTCGGCAAACTGAATCTCGTGGAGCAGCGCCTTGTATTGATCGTTGGTCTTTACGTCGAGGGACTGGTCGCGGTATTTGGAGATTTTCCCGCGGAGGTCCGAGATGGCCATGTCGTACTTGCGGCGGGAGGCTTCGTCGGCTTTGATTGCTCCCTGAGCCTTTTCCAGTTGCGCCTTGGTGCCGGCCAGCTTTTGCTCGATAGCGGCTACGCGTTTGGGGAACTCGGCGATTTCGTCCTGCAGGCGGCGGATTTCCTTGTCCGCGTCTTGCAGTTTCAGCAGATTTTCTATTTCTGGGAGCATCCGGCTGTAATGATTCTAGCACGTGGCGGAGCGCGATTTGACGCGGTTTTCGGGCAAGTTCAATAAATGCCGCACCCCAGGGGACACAAAGGAGCCCGGGGGGATGGAGAAACAAAACAATCCACGCGCGTGGGGAACGGTTGGTGCGGATGATGGTCCGGCCGGTGTACACTGCTTCGTTCGTCTTAGGTCCGCTTTTACTTACTTCCTGCGAGGTCGCTTCGTGAAACGACAGTTCTTCGCATGTTCTGCCTTTGTTCTGGCCACATTCCTTGCCTTTGTTTCCTGTCAGCTCATGACCGCCCAGAACGCGCCTACCAAACCTTTGACTATTGACACCTTGTTTCAGTCGGGAGGGCTGACTGGACGCGGTCCGGAGACCATTGAGTGGAGCCCGGATGGAACCCGGCTTTCTTTCGTGCAGCGCGACGAAAAGGGAGAGAAGGGCGAGTTGTGGTATGTGGACACGGCCACGGGAGAGAAGAAAGTTCTGGTCAGCGCGGACAAACTGGCAGCGCTCGACCCGGACGTGAACAAGGTCAAGAACGAGCGCGAGAAGGAGCGGCTGACGCGCTATCACGTGGCGGCCTACGGGTGGGCGCCGGATTCCAAGCATCTGCTGTTTGATTCACGAGGACAGTTGTGGCTGTATGACCTGGGAACGCAGACGGCAGTGCAGTTCACCTCGGCGCCCGATCCGAATGGCGATCCCAAGTTTTCTCCGGATGGACGGCACGTAGCCTATGTCCGCAAGCACAATTTGTTCGTACATCCGGTGAGCGGGACGACGGAAAAACAGCTTACCCGGGACACCAATGACAACTTTCTGAACGGGGACATCGACTGGGTCTACGCCGAAGAGCTGGCGGTGCGCAGCAATTATTTCTGGTCGCCCAATAGCAAAGAGATCGTCTTCCTGCACATGGATGAGACCAAGGTGCCCACCTATCCGATTACCGACTGGATGCCGCAACATCCCACGGTGGATCAGCAGAAATATCCGGAAGTGGGCGATCCGAATCCGGTGGTGAAGCTGGGAGTGGTGGATGCGGACAAGGGCAAGGTGCGGTGGCTCTCGTTAACCAACGATGAAAACACGTATATTCCGCGCTTCGGCTGGGTGCGCGAGGGCGTGATCTGGGCGGAGGTGCTGAACCGGACCGAAGACAAGCTGGACTTGTACTTCGTGGACGCGAAAACAGGAAAGGCCCGGATGGTCCTGACCGAGTCCGAGCCGGGAGCGTGGTTTGACTTCGATCGTGTGGAGGTTCAGTTCCTGAAGACGAAGCCGCAGATCCTCTGGCCGAGCTGGCGCGACGGCAACATGCATATTTATCTCTACAGCTACGACGAGCAGAGCCCCATCGCGGGGGATGCGAAGCTGGAGCGGGAACTGGAACAGGGCGAGTATGAAGTGCTGGGAATTGACGGGGTGGATGAGAAAGCGGGCACGGTGTTCTTTTCGGCCAACAAAGACGATCCACGGCAAACGCAGATCTTTTCGGTGCAGCTGGATGGGTCGGGATTCAAGGCGCTGACCAGCGAAGAAGGCGAGCATATGGCCCACTTCAGCGATGACGGCACTCACTACACGCATGTGTATTCCGGGCCGCATACGTCGCCCAGCATTACGCTGTGCGCGGTGGGAGGATCGTGCAGTCCAGTATGGAAGGCAAGAGACGAAATTGCGGATTACGGGCTGCGCGCCCCGAAATATCTGGAATTCAAAGCTGACGACGGGACGCTTCTGTATGGGCGGTTGTTGTTGCCTCCGGAACCGCCTGCGGGCGGGAAGATTCCGCTGATCATCAACATTTATGGTGGTCCGGCCGCGCAGATGGTGCGCAAGAGTGTGCCCAGCGCGTTCGATGAAATTCTGGCGCGCAAGGGATTCGCGATTTTTGCCGTGGACAATCGCGGGACGCCAGGGCGGGACAAGAAGTTTCAGACCGCGATCCGGCATGAGTTCGGCGCGGTCGAGTTGAAAGACCAGTTGACCGCGCTGGATCAATTGCTGCAGCAATACCCGCAGCTGGACAACGATCGGGTAGCCATCTGGGGATGGTCGAATGGCGGTTCGATGACGCTGTATGCCATGACCCACTCGGACCGTTTTCGCGCCGGAGTCGCCGTCGCCCCCGTGACCAACCAGGAGAATTACGACACTATCTATACCGAGCGCTACATGGGACTGCTGGACCAGGACAGGGCGGGATATGAGCAGTCGGATGTGACCAAGTCGGCCGACAAGCTGCATGGAGCGCTATTGCTGGTGCACGGAACCAGTGATGACAACGTGCACTTCCAGAACAGCATTCAGATGATTGCCGCGCTGATCAATGCCGGAAAGCCATTCCGCCTCATGATCTATCCCAACAAGACGCACGGCATCGCAGGCAAAGACGCCAGGGTGCATCTGTTCACGATGATCGTCGATCATTTTGAGAGGGAGATGAAATAGCAAGGGTCAGGGACCAGGGGCGAGGGGCAGGGACTGACGGCTAGGGACTCGGGGCTAAGAGCGATCGATTAGTGGGGCAGAGCTGTCGCCCCGCGGGATGACGCGGAGTAGATAAATCCCGGCTATTTCTTCTTGTCAGATTTCCTGGGCGCACTTTCCTTAGACGAACTGTCCGGCTTCTTTTCGTCCTTCTTCGATTCCTTCGAATCTTTATCCTTGCTGCCGGTGTCGGACGCCGGGGTGTGCGATTTTTGGGCGTAGTCGGTGACGTACCAGCCAGAGCCTTTGAACTGGACCGCGGGCGCGGAGATGGTCTGCTCGACGGGGCCTCCGCATTTGGGGCACTTTTTCTCAGGCTTGTCAGAAAACTTCTGGATTTTTTCGAAGAGATGACCGCACTTCTTGCATTGATATTCGTAAAGGGGCATGGATAAGAGACGGTTGAGGATAATCTCGACTTACTGATTCTAGGGGTGGGAGTTGGGCGGCGTCAATTTCTCGGAGCGCTTCCGCTCGAAGCCGGAGTCACTGCCCGGATGCGACCAGTCATGTCCCGGGTTCATTGGGTTTTGTCGGGAACCAAGCGTCAATGCCCATTGCGTGCCTCGGCAGGGTGGCGATCCCCGCGAGAGCGGCATACAGGGTTTTATCTATTGATTCCAACGGATAGTTCGCGCATGTTAGTCGCGCGCGCCATACTGCTTTCACGTCCGCAGTGTTCCCGCGCTTCGCGCTAGCCGGGAGGCATTCTCTGGATAGCAAAATGAACATCCTGCTGGTGGATGACCACCCGGGCAAGCTGCTCGCGTATGAAGCCATGCTTGCTGAGCTGGGAGAAAACTTGATCGCGGCACAGTCGGGTATGCAAGCTCTGGAATGCATGCTCAAGACTGACGTTGCCCTGGTGCTGATGGATGTGAACATGCCCGGGATGGATGGGTTCGAGACCGCGCAAATGATCCACGAGCATCCTCGGTTCCATAACACACCGATCATCTTCGTGTCAGGCGTTCACGTAACTGACATGGACCGGCTGAAAGGCTACGAATATGGGGCGGTGGACTACGTGCCGGTACCCGTCATTCCGCAACTGCTGCGCGCCAAGGTGAGAGTATTTACGGAACTGCATCGCAAGACCCATCAACTGGAGATGCTGAACGCGCGCATGAGCGTATTGCAGGATGAGGAGAGGAGACGCATCGCCCGCGAGTTGCACGATAGCGTGGGTCAGTTGCTGGCCGCAGTCCGCATCAACAATTCGCTGGTCGGATTGGAGAACTCGAAACTAAGCCCCAAGGCAGCCCAGTGCCTGGCGCAAAACACGGAAATGGTGGATCAAGTCAGCCAGGAGATTCGGACGATTTCGCACCTGCTGCATCCTCCGTTGCTGGATGAAGCCGGGCTGGCCTCGGCACTGCGCTGGTTTGTGGATGGATTCGCCGAGCGCAGTAAGATCCAGGCGCGACTCGACATTGCAGAGGATTTTACCCGCTTGCCCAATGAAGTCGAGCTTTCCATCTTCCGCGTAGTCCAGGAGTGCCTGACCAATATTCATCGGCACTCCGGCAGCCCCACCGCCGCCGTCCGGGTCGCGCTCGAGGGCGCCACGGTGCGGGTGGAGATCCAGGATGCCGGCAAAGGGATGGCACTGGACAAGGAAAGCGCATTCATTTCGTCGGCACGCAGCGGAGTTGGGCTGCGGGGAATGCGGGAACGCCTGCGCCTGCTGGGCGGAACTTTACACCTGCACTCCGATGAGAACGGAACAAAAGTGGCGGCCGTGATCCCTATCTCGCACAGCGATTCGATCGTGCTGAGCCAAAAGACGCAAACTCAGAACTCTCCGGAAACCCCGGCCTCGCTCGCCTAGAGCTTGGCGGAACTTATTGCACCAAACTCACTGAACGAAACCTATTGAACCAAACCTATTGAACCAGGGGCTCGGCGTCTTCGGGAGCGCCGTGGCGGCGCAGCAATTGGGGAAGATTCTGCGAAAAAGCGGAGCGCGGCAGAACCATGTCGCAGCCCACTTCGTGCGCCTTCTGCTTCAGGTCTCCCTGGACGTGAGACAGGAATCCGATGATCGAGGTTCCCTTCTTCAGCTTGCTCTTCAGCTTCGGGATCAGGGTCAGCGGTTTCACGCTGTTATTGTTCAGGTCAAAGATGATGAGCGAGGGCTTCTCTTCGCCATTCTGCTGCAGCTTCTCGGCCAGGTCCTTGTCGGTCTTGACGAATTCGACTTTGACATTGAGCTTGCGGGCGGTTTCCTGAATCTTGGCCATGAAGAAAAGATCTTCGATAAAGGCGAAGATGCGCGAACTGGATTCTTCGCCGGCGGGAACCGGCTCGGGCTCGGGCTGCGCATACTGGGGGGCGAAGCCCGGGCGCTGGCGTCCGCCCTTATGGCCGTTGTTGTTGTTGCCACCGGCCAGAACGGCGCGGTAGCTGTGATCCATGGGCGCGGTATAGATGCCGTCCTTGTTTTCGCGGCTCAGGCCCTGCCCGGGGCCGCGCTGACCACGTTGATGATGCTGGCGGCGTCCGCGACGCCGTCTTCTGCCTCCTCCACCACCGGAGGATTTTCCTGGTCCTGCGTTCATAGTCCTCTCACACAAGTTGCAAAGATTTACAGAATTTTCAAACTATCTCGTTGATCGGAGCCTTCATTCGCACAAAGCTCCGCCCGGCACACTTAGTAGCTACTGCGCACGTGCGGGTAACGGCGGAACACACTCGGGAACGAACCCCACCTCTGAAACGAACCACTCTTCGACGAATGAAGACTTTAAATCTTTAACGTATTATCGATTTTCCGTTTATCGGATCCGTCAGGCGCCGCCTCGGAACGGCTGGCGCGGAAGGCCTGCGCGGGAACGAGGCCTAAACGAGAACAACTTTATGGTACTCGTCCTTGGGTTTGCGCGCAAGAGGGCTGTCAAGACGGATTTTGCACAGGAGGCCATGTCTGGAAGGGTGTGGAAAGGATTCTAGTAGGCGAGGGAAATTTCGCGAGCCCATTGCTGGGCCTGCCAGTAGTGCAACGCGACTTGCCCGGGGTCGAGCCGCAAGGTGTCGCTGAGGGCGGAGGCGGCAGCCCATTCTCCACTTTCATGCGCGAGTATCAGCTGATACACGCGACGCAGCGGGCTGGGCTGGCCGAGCAGCACGGACTTGGTAGCGGAGTCGAGCGGGATCCTTTCCAGAACGTCGGCCATGGGCATTTCCAGCATGACGTCAATCAAGGACAGCAGGCCGAGCAGAAACAGATCGGACTCGCCGTGCGAAACGTGCGGAGAGAGGAGTTCGCCGAAGCGGCCCCGGACCAGAGCGGAGAGTACGAGATCGCTGGTCCTGTTTTGTCCGGCCCCGACGGCAGCGACCAGACGCACCCACTTGCGCACGTTGCGCTCGCCCAGCATGGAGATGGCGTGGCGAACGGAATGGATTTCGTTGTTCAGGGCGAACACTGCGGAATTGAGATAGCGCAATAGGCGGTAGCAGACCGAGGCTTCGGCCTTGATGAGCTTTTCAAGTGCCGGAATGTCGAGCTCGGGCCGCGAGACTTCCTGCAGCATGCGCAGATAATTCATTTTGTTGGCGGGCAGGTCGTGCGTGCTCATCATCTCGGGGCGGCGGAAAAAATAGCCCTGGAAATATACGAAGCCCTGATCGCGGGCGCGCAAAAACTCGGCCTGCGTCTCCACTTTTTCCGCCAGCATGCGGCAGTGCCAGGGACCGAATTTGCGGATCAGTTCCGCGCGCTGCGCTTCGCTGGTCAACTGCATTTCGACTTTGATAATGTCGCTCACCTCGGCCAACGATTCGCGGGGATCCCCCGCTATGAAGTCGTCGAGGGCGATGAGATATCCAGCTTCCTTGAGAGCCCGGCAGGAGGCGAGGACATCGAGATCGGGAGGGACACTTTCCAGAATCTCGACTACTGTCGAGGCCGAAGGCAGCAGGGTGACCAGCCCTTTGATCAGCGTGTCGCGGGTGCAGTTGACGAAGGCGCGGCGGCCGTCGCATAAAACGTCGAGCCCCATCAAGAGCGAGCGGTCGAGGGTGGCGCGCGAAGCTTCGTCAGCATCGCCCGAGAAGACGTTCTCCAGCCCGTTGCGGAACAGCAGTTCGTAACCAAAGACGTTTTGGTTGCGATCGAAGATGGGCTGTCGCGCGACGTAGCGAAAGGCGGTGCCGTGACGCTCGAGAGCGGAAGCGGGTCCTGAAAACAAATCTGCCACGTGTTGACTATCGGCGGGGGGAGGCAAAGCGTGAACCACGCGTCAGAAACGTGAGGGCGTTCTTAGAAACCGCCCGCCTCGTTATGCCCTCTGGACTCCGCCGAGTGCGCTAAGTGCAGCCACGATTTTTGCGGACCACTGGGCGATCTCGTCTTCGCGCAGCGTGCGTCCGGCGGATTGAAAACGGGCCCGCAGCAGGGCCGAATACTTGCCCGCAGGGATCGCTCCGCCGCGGAAAATTTCTACCGCACGAAACTCGATCAACTCTGCGATTCCCGCAACGGTAACGGCTTTCTGCATCTGACCAAAGGTGGCGTCGTCGGCAAAGATGAACGAGAAGTCGCGTTCGACAGCGGGATACTTTGCCAGCGGCGAAAAGCGTACCGACCGCAGACCGAGCCGGTAGAGCTGTTCCATATCAATTTCGGCGAAGAACACATCCTGGCGCAGCTTGCGTGCGGCGGCGACCTCGGGGTGAATCTGGCCAAACTGAGCCACCACGGCGCCATTTACGCGCGCCCGGGCGCTGCGGCCAGGATGGAAATACTCCGCTGCTTCCTGGTCGTAAGTCGGATCTCCAGCAAAGGCAACCAAAAGATTTTCTATGTCGCCCTTGAAACCTCGAAAGGTTTCGGCGGCGGCCGCGTGCTCGCCCTTGCTCACATCCAGAGCGCCACCGCGCGTGAGCGAACTGCGCACGGCTGCGGCAGTTGCTCCCAAGCAAGCCCTCCTCGGCTCCTCGCGCTCGCTGCCGGAGAGCTGGTACGTGCTGCCGATTTCAAAGAGGCGCGCTTCGGGCACGTCGCGATTTAAATTCCACGCCAGCATATCGAGCATGCCCGGAACGAGCGAAGTGCGCATGACCGAGGCTTCTTCACTCAGCGGATTTTCCAGTTCCAGGACCTTGGCTCCCTGGGCGGACGAGAAACGCTCCGCATCAGCGTGCGAAATGAAAGTCAACGACAGAGCCTCGTTGTAGCCGAGCGCAAGGGCACGCTCGCGGAAAGCCGCATCCATGGGCGCGTGCGGCAACTCGACTACGGCACCGCTGTAGGCGGGGAGCGTGTTCTCGAACTTGTCGTAGCCGCGCAGCCGGGCGATCTCTTCGATCACGTCAATTTCACGTTCGACATCGAGCCGCCAGCTTGGAATGTGCACGCGGAATTGCGCGTCCCCCTGGCCTTCGGGGATGAGAGTGAAACCGAGGCGCTTGAGCAAGCGGAAGATCTCTCCGGCATCGAGATTGCCGCCAAGAATCCGGTGTACTTCGGAGACGTGCAGCAGCACGGGAGCCTGATCCATTGGCTTGGAGACCACATCGACTGCATCCCCAACGAGTTCTCCGCCGCCCGAGTCGAGGATCATCTTGGCCACGAGATCGCAGGAGAGGACGGTGGATTCGAAATCGGCGCCGCGCTCGAAGCGGTGGGAAGCGTCGGTGTGGAGCGCATGACGGCGTGACATCTGTCGCACGATTCCGGGATCCCACCAGGCCGACTCGATCACGATGTTTCGGGTCTTCTCGGTGATCATCGTGTCGTAGCCGCCCATCACTCCGGCAAGTCCGACGGGCTTCTTAGCGTCGCAGACGACGAGGTCTTCGGTGGTGAGCTTGCGTTCGACGCCGTCGAGGGTCTTCAGTGTTTCTCCGGCGCGGGCGTGGCGCACGATGATCTTGCCGCCTTCGAGCAGGTCGGCGTCGAAGACATGGGTGGGTTTGCCGATCTCCCACAGAACGTAGTTGGTGGCGTCGACGGCGTTCGAGATGGGCCGCTGGTCGAGCAGTTGCAGCCGGTGCGCGACTTTTTCAGGCGATGGCTTGATGCGGGTGCCGCGAATCACGCGCGCCGAAAAACGTGGACAAAGTGATGGCTCTTCGACTGTAATCGGAAACGGCGCATCGTGCGAAGCTTTAACTGACAGCTGAGAGCTGACGGCTGATAGCGTTTTTAGCGGCAAATCGTAGATCGCAGCAGCTTCGCGTGCGACCCCGTAATGATTCATCGCGTCGGGCCGGTTAGTTCCGATCTCGACGTCAAAGACCGTGTCGGCGCCGCTCCCGCTGACGCCTTCGACGCCGATGCCGACATCAGTCAAGTCTTCGGCAAGACGGCGGTCATCAACCCTGAGATCGACGAAGTCGCGAATCCAATTGGCAGAAAGTTTCATGGAATCTAGCTTAGAGCTACGAGCGAGGTGTGATGTCCTTCGTCAGTTGGTCTGCTCGAAGCTCACAGCTCACCGTTCATAGCTCACGCAAACTGCTGCAAAAGTCTTACGTCCCCCTGAAAGAACAACTGAATGTCATCCACGCCATACTTCAGCAGAGCCAGGCGGTCGACGCCCATGCCGAAGGCGAAGCCGGAAACCCTCTTCGGATCGTAGCCGTAGTCCTTCACGAATTCGAACACGTTGGGGTCGACCATGCCGCAGCCGAGGACTTCTATCCAACCAGTCTGCTTGCAGGGACGGCAAGGGTCGGGCCCGCGCTTGCCGCTGCCGCCGCAAATGAAGCAAGTCACGTACAGCTCCGCGCTGGGCTCGGTGAACGGAAAGAACGACGGGCGGAAGTGCGTCTTCACGGACGATCCGAACAGCGCCTTCATGGCGTGATCCAGCGTGCCCTTCAAATCGCCGAACGTGATATTCGTGTCGACTGCGAGTCCCTCGATCTGATGAAACATGGGCGAGTGGCTGGCATCGGGCGGATCGTTGCGGTGCACGGTACCGGGGATCACGATACGAATGGGCGGACGCATCTTCTCCATGGTGCGAATCTGTACGGGAGACGTGTGGGTGCGCAGCAGGAGACGCTCGCGCTGCGGCTTCGACTGCTGGCCCGCGATAAACAATGTGTCCTGCGTGTCGCGAGCCGGATGGTTCGGCGGAAAATTGAGCGCTTCGAAATTGTAGTAGTCGGTTTCGACGACCGGGCCCTCGGCGACGGAATAGCCCAGCCGCTGAAAAACCGCGACGATCTCGTTTCTCGTCTTGATGACAGGATGCTCGGCGCCGATGGGACGGCGCTCGCCAGGAAGCGTGATGTCAACGCACTCGGCTGTGAGCGAATCTTCTCTCCCGGCAGCGACGTGCGCTCCTTCCACGACTTCCGTGATTCGCACCTTCAGTTCGTTCACACGAATTCCCACCTCGCGCTTCGCTTGTTTTGGCGCGCCCTTCAACCAGAGATCGTTGATCTGGGTCAGAATGCCGTTCTTGCGGGCCATCCAGCGGTCGCGGAAGGATTTCAGTTCGGCGTCGTTGCGGACCTCGGCGCTTTCCGCGCTGCACGCGGCGATGCAATCGGCGGCAGCCTTTTCCAGAGCTGGCTCGGAATAGTCCGTCAGTTTGGGAACGCTGTAGGCCATGTGTGTTCTTTCGTCTAAGAATGCTTATGTGGGGACACCCGCCCTCGGCTCTCCGTCGGCTCGAACAGCCGATGGTGTTGACTTAGGTCGCAAAGCCGGGCTGCGCCCGGCGGACAGCCGAGGGCGGCTGTCCCCACACGGGCACTGCAACTGAAAGCTGACGGCGGGTTACGCCAGCGCGCCCTTGGCCTGGGTCACGAGGCTCGCAAAACCCGCGGGGTCGTTCACCGCCAGGTCGGAAAGAATCTTGCGGTCCAGTTCGACTCCCGCCACTTTGAGGCCGTGGATGAACTGGTTGTAGCTCATCCCGTTCAGCTTGGCGGCGGCGCCGATGCGCACGATCCACAGCGAGCGGAACTGGCGCTTGCGCTGCTTGCGCCCGGCATAGGCAAACTTCAGGCCGCGCTCCACCGACTCTTTGGCCGAGCGGTACAGCTTCGACTTAGTGAGGAAATATCCGCTGGCGCGGTCTAAGATTTTTTTGCGTTTCTGGCGGCGTTTGGTTCCGCGTTTGACACGAGGCATGGTGGTCTCCTTTTTGCTTACGTTTTTATGGCGGCTGGAGGTAAGGACAAATCTCTAACCTCTTCACACGCCCGGCAATTGTTGACTGATGATTGTTGAATAAGAACCCTTGATTTCAGTTTTTCATCAACAATCAAAAATCAACAATGCCTCTACTGGTACGGAATCATCCGCAGTACTTTGCGGAGATCTCCATCACTCACCAGGGCGGATTTCCGCATCTTGCGTTTGGTTTTCGTTTCCTTGGACGTCAGGATGTGGCGCAGTTTCGCATGCCCGCGCTTCACTTTGCCTGTCGCGGTCTTCTTGAAGCGTTTGGCGGCGCCTTTGTGCGTTTTCAATTTCGGCATAAGTCCTCTAGAACAGCCGTCAGCTCTCAGCCTCCAGCTGTCAGTTTGATCTTCTGTGATATCAGAAGAGCGCGGCAGGCAGGAACAGCAGATTCCTCGCAGCGCTCGGAATGACAGACAACATTGAGACTATTTACAACGCGCCATCTTACGATGCGGGCTTGGCGACCTGCGCCGCAGGCGCGTCGGGCCGGGGCGCGCTCTGTGCCGCGGCCTTCTCGGCTTTCTGTCGTTCCTTTTCCCGTTCCTTGTCCGACTTCTTCGGGGCCAGGATCGCGTGCAGCGTGTTGCCCTCCTGCCGCGGCCGGAACTCGACAATGCTCATCGGTTCCACGTCCTTGATGAGCCGCTCCAAAATCTGGCGTCCCAGTCCGGTGCGGGTCATCTCGCGTCCGCGGAAAAAGATGGTCGCCTTTACCTTGTCGCCCTCATCCAGGAACCGCAGCACGTGATTCTTCTTGGTCTCGTAATCGTGGTCGTCCACATTGATGCGGAACTTGACCTCTTTTACGGTGATCGTCTTCTGGTGCTTCTTGGCTTCGCGCTCTTTCTTTTCCTGCTGGTAGAGATACTTCCCATAATCCATGATGCGGCATACGGGAGGCTGCGCGGTGGGCGAAATCTCAACCAGGTCTAAATTTTTTTCGCGGGCTTTTTTGATCGCTTCGTAAGGCGGCATGATGCCAAGCTGCGCGCCTTCATCATCAATCACGCGAATTTCGCGTGCCCGAATGCGATCGTTGATGCGGATAAAACGTTTGTCGATACTATCCTCCGTACTCTAAGCGACTGAGAATAAAGAATTATAGCATGAGGGGGAGGGACTTTCGCGCCCGCGGGGTCGGTAAAAATATCTATCATAGGATTGCGGGGTTTCTCGAATGTGCCGAAACATAAAAATCTTGTTCAACTTTCAACCGCCTGCTACTGACGACGAGATCCGCGCCGCGGCCCTCCAGTTCGTCCGGAAAATCAGCGGTTTCAACAAACCATCGAAAGCAAATGAGGCCTCTTTCACGGCCGCCGTCGAGGAAGTGACGATGGTTTCAAGGCGTCTCCTGTATTCGCTCGAAACCACGGCGCCGTCGAAGAATCGCGAAGAAGAGGCGGCTAAGGCCAGGGCTCGGGCCGCGGAGAGGTACGGAACCTAGCCGTTGTCAACTACGAATTCACAATGTGGCCGTTCAGTGATACGCTACCTTCCCGGAGGACGCGTGCGACTGACCCTGGAAACGCGGGATGTCGGGCGGGTGACAATCGTCCGCTGCAAAGGACGGCTCGTGGCCGGCGGCGAGGTGGAAGCCTTGCGCGAGCACATTGCCTGGCTGCTACGCGACCGCCGCGCCATTGTGCTCCATCTTGGCGAAGTGGTTTTCATCGACAGCAGCGGCCTGGGCACCATGGTGCGGACGCTGACCAGCACCCGCCAGGCGCGCGGCGATCTGAAATTGTGCGATGTTCCCGAGCACGTCCGCAAGGTCCTGCAACTCTCCCATCTGACCCAACTGTTTGACGCGCACGAGTCCGAAGACAAGGCGGTAGCGGCGTTTTATCGCGCGCCACTGCAATCTGAGAAACCCATCGCCCTGGGCAAGAGCGTACTGTGCATCGACCGCAATGCCGACGTGGTGACATGCGTTCGAGAACTGCTCCGGCGCGCCGGATACGACGTCCACACCAGCAACAATTTGCGCGACGGCCTGATCCTGATGCGGGTCACTCGTTTTGATCTCGTGCTGGTGGGGGCTGATCTGAGCGCCGCACCCGCGACCGATAAAAGTTTTCGGGATGCCTGCGCGGCCTTGCCGGTGATTGAACTGGGAAACGATTTCTCGACGCAAGAGGCTGGCCAGGCGGCTTCGACCCTGCTGGAAAAAATCGCGGCGTGCTAGCAGTGCGGTCCGGCGAATTAGCTGTCGGGCACACGGGGACGAGACATCCATCCCCGTCGTCACCTCCAGTTTATGATGTGCTAGTCTGCCTCCATGGCGGATCGCGTCTCTGGCAAGTCTAAAAAAAACCTTCCCCAAAAAGCCATCGACAGGAAGGCGGCGCGCCGCCTTCCTGCACCAACATTGCACCCCGGCGACGGCAAGCCCGGTCATGCTCCCGCACCGGGCAAACACTTCTTGAGCTCGCGGGTGGAGCACTTTACCGAGTCGGTGATTCGCGAGATGACGCGCCAAGCCATGCTTTATGGCGCGGTCAATCTGGCGCAGGGGTTTCCTGATTTCCCCGCTCCGGCGGAGATCAAGCAGGCCGCGCAGCAGGCCATTGACACAAACATCAATCAGTACGCGATCACTTGGGGCGCGAAGAGCCTGCGCAACGCGATTGCGCGGCAGATGGGCCTGTGGCAGGGGATCACAGTCGATCCGGAAAAAGAAGTGACGGTCTGCTGCGGGTCCACCGAGGCGATGATTTCCGCGCTGCTCGCCCTGTGCAACACGGGCGATGAGGTCGTGATTTTCGAGCCATTCTATGAAAACTATGGTCCGGATTCGGTGCTCAGCGGGGCAAAGCCGAAGTTTGTGAAACTGCGGCCTCCCAAACAAGACGGCGGCGAGTGGACCTTTGATGAAAAAGAATTGCGCGGAGCCTTCGACAAGCACACCAAGGCCATCATTCTCAACACGCCCAATAATCCTACGGGCAAGGTTTTCACTCGGCCGGAATTGGAGTTGATTCGCGATCTGTGCGTCGAATTCGATGTGCTGGCCATTACCGATGAAATCTACGAGCACATCCTTTATGACGGAACCGAGCACATCTCGATGGTGTCGCTGGCTGGCATGCGGGAGCGGACGGTCACCATCAACGGCATGTCAAAGACGTACAGCGTGACCGGATGGCGCGTGGGCTGGGCCGTAGCGCCGGAGAAGATCACCAACGCGATCCGCAAGGTACACGACTTTCTGACGGTGGGAGCGCCGGCGCCGCTGCAGGAGGCTGGGGCCGCGGCATTAAGCCTCCCCGCCGGGTATTACAAGAAACTGGCCGAAGGCTACCGCGTGCGCCGCGATCATCTGATGCCGGCGCTGGCAGCGGCGGGTTTCAAGTGCTTTCTGCCGCGCGGCGCGTATTACGTCATGACGGACATCTCGGCCTTCGGTTTCAAGGATGATGTTTCATTCGCAAAATATCTCGTGCAGGAGATCGGTGTAGCCTGCGTCCCAGGGTCCAGCTTTTATCGTGATCCGCGAGACGGGGCGCGGCAGGTGCGGTTCGCCTTCTGCAAGAGGCCGGAAACGTTGGATGAAGCCGCGCTCAGACTTGCGAAATTAGCGCGATAGCAAATCCGCATGCCAAGTCAACTTCAGTGACTTCGAGCGTCAATCACCCCGCAGGCCACGCGATCGCCGGAATTCCCCGAAGGGTCGGTTTTGTAATCGTCGGCTTTGGCGTGAATGATAATGGCGACGCCTCCACTGCTTAGAAGGGTCCGCGGACCATCTTTGAGCGTGACATCAGGATCCTCGACCCGCGCTTTCGCCTTCCCATTTGCGCCTACGGTGAAGTTCATCATGTCTCCGGCATGATGTCCCTCCGGATTGTCGAACCCGTGCTTCTTGCCATCGGGATTGAAATGTCCGCCCGCCGCCTTAAACTCGGAGCCTTCACAATTTGGCGTCTCGTGAAAATGAACGGCATGCTCTCCGGGGGTCAGATCATGAAGATGAAGTTCCAGCACCACTCCTGGGCCCTCGTCTTTCACAGTGATGCTTCCGATGCTCTTGCCCATAGCATTTCTCATGGTCACAAACTGGACCTCATTCTTGTTTTTGGCTGCTCCAGCGGCGGAAACCAGCAAGAGTAGTAAAGAAAAAGCGGTAAGGATAAATGCAAGGTATCGCATGATGGCCCTCCCGATCGCTGCAGGATTATATCCAATGGAGAGAATTCGGACCGGGTTTGCCGGAGTTCCGCGAGTGTCGCAATTTGCACCGTGAGTCATCCCGAAGCCCCGCGCCTTTTACCAGCGGGGCGAGGGATCTCGCGAGCAGCATCATGTTTGCTCCGCGCGAGATTCGTTGCCCCTGAAAAGTCCTGGCCAAGGCATAGGAACCCCATTCTCCACAAAAATCTGGAGTATACTGCGAAGAAGTTCTGAATCTTTCCCAGGAATGTGTCCTTATGGCGTCCAATGTGGTTGAGCACGTAGCAGATCAGGTTCCCGCCGACGATTTTCAGGCGCTGGAAGAGAAAGTTTATCGCACCATAGAGCTGTACAAGGCCGCTCGTCAGGCTCAAGCTACGGCGGAGCGCGACGTCCAGCGGTTGCGCCAACAGATGGAAGACCGCGAAGAGGAACTGGTACGGTTGCGCCGCGAGACCGTGCAGTTAAAGAAGGAGCGGGAAGATATTCGCGGCCGGGTCGAGAAGATGCTGACCCAGATCGAGTCTCTGGCCGAGGCAAGCTAGTACCGCAAGGGCGGAGCCCTAGCAGGCTACGTCTCAAAAAGATCACGGAGACCAGGAATGGCAACTGCAACCAAAGACCAAGTGGTGCGAGATCCGCAGAACGCCAGTGTGCGGGTGGAAATTTTCGACCAGGCCTACAACCTGCGCGGCTCCGATCCGGAATACATCCTGAAGCTCGCCGAATACGTAGACTCCAAAATGCGGGCTGTCGCCGAGGCTACCAATACTATCGACACGGTGCGGCTGGCGGTGCTGGCGGCGTTGAACATTGCTGATGAGTATCACCTCGTCAAAAAAAGGCAGGACACCGGAGCAACCGACTATCAGAAACGAGCGCATCTATTAGCAGATGCGCTCGACGAAGTCCTGCAGGAAAAACGCAAGGCGGGATAATCTGCGCCGGCTTTTCTGTTCCCTTCTTCTCGCGCTGCTCAGCGGCGGCGCGCTCTCCCAGGAAACAACTCTCCGCTCCCAAGCCAATTTGGTGTTGATCCCTGCGCTGGTC
>DASYYT010000187.1:0-28976 GCA_035949755.1 Candidatus Sulfotelmatobacter sp. | reverse complement strand
GGACTGATGAGATAACCGTGTCGGCTCCTCGCGGGCGAGTAGACTTGGTAGCGCTCAAGCGACCAAGGCTCGGAGGAAAGGAGCCGAGCGATGATGATTATAGGTTGCGATTTGCACACACGCTACCAACAGATTGCGATGCTGGACACGGAGACAGGAGAGTTGGTGGAGCGGCGTCTGGAACACGAGAGTGGAGAGGCGCGAACTTTTTATGCAGGACTTTCGGGTACGGTGCGAGTAGGGATTGAGGCCACCGGGCACACGCAGTGGTTCGAGGCCATGTTGGCAGAACAGGGACACGAGTTGTGGATGGGCGATGCGGCGAAGATTCGCGCGTCGGTGGTGCGCAAGCAGAAGACGGATGCGGGGGACGCGGCGCACTTGTTGGATCTGCTGCGTCAGGATCGCTTTCCGAAGATCTGGCGGCCGTCGCCGGCGGAGAGAGATTTACGGCAACTGGTCTGGCACCGGCAGAAGCTGGTGTGGATGCGGGGAGCGGTGAAGAATCAACTGCACGCACTGGCGATGGGCGAGGGAGTGTGCCGCAAGGCGAAACTGTTCACGGCGAAAGGGCGCAAGGAACTGGAGAGCCTGGCGCTGGGTCCTTGGGCCAGTTATCGGCGGCAAGAGCTGCTGCGGATGTTCGATGAGTTGGCGACTGCGACAGAGCAACTGGATGCGGCGGTGGAGCAGGCTGCCAAGGAGCAACCGCTGGCGGTGCAACTGATGACGCATCCGGGAGTAGGACCGGTGACGTCATTGGCCTTCGTGCTCATCCTCGGGCCGGTGGAGCGTTTCCAACGCAGTAAACAAGTGGTGAGTTATCTGGGGTTGAATCCGCAGGAACACAGCTCGGGCGGAAAACAGCGGCTGGGATCGATCAGCAAACAAGGCAATCCGATGATGCGGTCGTTGTTGGTGGAAGCGGGACACACGGCGGCGCGCTTCGATCCCGAGCTGAAACGCATGTATCAACGTTTAAAGTTTCGCCGTGGGGCCTCGGTGGCGAAGGTTGCCGTGGCTCGCAAGCTGGCCGTGAGGATGTACTGGATGTTGCGCAGCACGGCGGATTACGCGCAGCTGGTTCGCATGCAAGGCAGCCCGTGGGCCACCCTGGTGGAAAACAGTCCATCGCTGGGCTGATTGGGCGCCTTGCCTCCCGAACAGTCGGGAGTCTGAACAACGAATCATGGTGCCAGAGACCGAATAGATGGTTGGTGGAACCAGCTTCCACCGTGAGATTCTGAAAGCGAGCTGCAGTCGCGTGAGCAAAAGCAAGATCAAAAGCTTTCTAATAAGTAAGAACAAAAACTCGAGTTCAGCACTCCTGCCGCCAAAGCTGAACTCAGATACTCTACGTGTCTCTTGACAACGCCGACAAGGTTATAGCTGGGTGGCCCGGGCCACCCAGCCAGTTCGGGGATGTCGGACGTGTCGATGGCGTCCTGCGTCCGTTCCTACACAAGCATTGCGGCCCGATACTTCCGGGCCGCCGGACAGCCGAGGGCGGCTGTCCCCACAGGATCATCGCCATTCGTCACACCCTCATTCCTTCGGCCGGAAGCCCAAAAGAGGACCGCCGCCGGGTACAGACCCGGCGGCGGCTACATTACGAGCACAATCGTCCTCTTGCAGGCAGGGTTAATGCCCGGTTCCCGACAAAGACAGCGATTGCGGGCTGCCGGGGCTGTTGTCATACACCTTGAAGGTGGCCTTCTCCAGTGCCGTGGTGCTGGGAGTGAAGTACATGGTGAGCGAGCAGCTGGTTCCGGCGGCAAGCGAAACGCCGCAAGAAGAGGCATAGGTGAAGTCCGCGCTGTTCGTTCCAACCATGTCGTAACCGCCTATGGTAACAGCGGTGGCGCCGGCGTTGGTGAGCGAGACCGTAGAGCTAACCTGCTGTCCCTTGGTCACGGTTCCAAAGTTGATGGATGCAGGCGTGAAGCGCAGAGCCGTGCCCGTCCCCGACAAAGCGACAGTCTGCGGGCTAGTCACATCGGTGTCGGATACGCTCAGAGTTCCCGAGGCATAACCCACCGCTGTGGGCTTAAATTGCACGTTGATAATGCAAGTACCGAGGCTGGCGATCACCAGGCCATTGGTACAGGTTGTACTCGCCGCATTGACGAAGGGACCGGTTACGGTAATGGCTGGCGTGCTCAAAGTGACAGAGACACCAGTCTTATTGGTTAGAGTGACCTTAGTGACCGCGCTGGAGGTGCCGACCGCGGTGGCGGCAAAGCTGATCGCACTAGGAGCCAGGGAAACATTGCTGGTCCCGGTTCCAGACAGTCCGATGATCTGCGGACTGGTCGGATCGTTGTCGTTGATGATCACCGCGCCCTTCTTCGGGCCGGTGGTCGTGGGAGTGAACGTCAGCCCAATGACGCAACTCGCTTTAGCCGCCAGATTCAGGCCGGAGGCGGGACATGTGTTAGAAGCGATGGCGAAGTCGGTGGTCTCGTTAAGCGTGATCGTGCCCATCAGGATCGCCGTGCTGCCATTGTTCTTTACCGTCACGTTCTTGGTTGCGCTAGTGGTGTTTTTCAACTGGTTGCCAAAGTTGACTGGAGCCCCGGTGAGAGAAATCGCGGTGCCGGTTCCAGACAAGGCCACGGTGGTCACTGAGTTGAAGAAACCATTATTACTGATGGTGAGCGTGCCGGTGCGAGTTCCTCCCGCTTTGGGAGCAAAGTAAACATACACCGTGCAGGTGGTGGTATTGGGGAGACTGGATGGGCAGTCATCCGACTCGGTGTAATCACCACTGATGGAGATGTTGGCGATGGTTACAGGTCCGAGGGCACTCAGAATGAGCTGCTGGGCGGGTGAGGTGGCACCAACATTCTCCAGGGGGAAGTTGAGACTACCAGCTGAGGTGTTGAGAGCCGCAAAGGCGGTAACGCCGCGAATGCGGAAATTGTACTGGTCGGCCACCAGGAAGTTACCCATGGAATCCTCCCAGATGCCGCCGGGCTGATACAGGTCGGCGCTCGTGGCCTGGCCACCGTCGCCGTTATAGCCTGCAGTCCCGCTGCCGGCAAAGGTGGTCATGATGCCAGCCGCGCTGACCCAGCGCAGGCGCTGGTTGCTAGTGTCCGCGATGAACAGATTGCCGTTCACGTCGGCCCAGACTGCGGACGGATAGCACAGCGAATTTTCTATAGCGATGCCATCGCCGGAGAAGGTACAAGCTCCATTTCCAGCAACGGTGCTGATGGTGCCGGTGGCGGCATTGACTTCGCGAATGCGGTGGTTGGTGCTGTCAGCGATGTAGACATTACCCGCTCCATCAACGGCAACCCCCTCAGGATAGTACAGTCTTGCGCCGGTGGCCGGGCCGCCGTCTCCCGAATAACCCGCCTGACCGGGAATCCCCGCGATGGTGGTGATGGTGCCGGCAGTGACTTCGCGGATCACATGATTGTAGTAGTCGGCGATATAGACGTTGTTTTTGCTGTCCACGTAGACGCTCGTGGGATAGAAAAGTTCCGCGCTGGTGGCCGGACCGCCGTCGCCACTGTAGCCGCAAGACGCGGAGGGGGCGTTGGTGTCGATTCCGGCGAACGTACTGATAGTGCCGCCGCTTACCTTGCGAATTACGCAGTTGTAGTAGTCGGCAATGTAGATGTTGCCGGAACTGTCGCGAGCAACGCCGGAGGGATAATTCAATTCGGCAGATGTGGCTGCACCGCCGTCGCCGGTGAACCCAGGAGTTCCGGTGCCGGCGTAAGTGTTGACCACGCCGGCGGATAGTTCACGAATCATCTGATTGTAGTCGTCGGCGACAAAGATATTGCCGCTGGGATCTCCAAATACGCCGAACGGGTAGTAGAGATCCACGCCGTTCGCAGCGACGCCGTTGACCACGGTGGCATCCGTAGTGCTGCCATTGCCGGCGATGGTGTTGATATTGCCGCCCACGGTGAAGGAGCGGATGCGTTCGTTGTACGAATCGGCAACGTAGACGGTGCCAGTGCTGGAAACGGCGACACCTTGCGGATAGTACAAACAGGCAGCGGTGGCCGGACCCGCGTCGCCGGAGAAGCCTACGCACCCCGTTCCGGAGCCTCCCCCTGCAACAGTATTGATATTGCCGCCCACGGTGAACTGCCGGATGCGCGAGTTGTAGAGACCGTCGGCAACAGTGACCGTGGTACCGGTGCTGTTAACACCGAGTTTGTAGACGTAGTAGATTTGTGCGCTGGTGGCGGAGGCGCCATCGCCGCTGTAGCCTGGACCCAATGCGTTGTTACCGGCGACGGTTTTTATCTTGCCGGTGGACTTGACCACCTCGCGGATAACGAAGTTGTTAGTGTCTGCGATGAAGACATCGCCTGAACCGTCAACCGCGACGCCGCTGGGTTGGTTCACCTCAGCAGAAGTGGGGCCGCCCCCATCTCCGGTATAGCCGCAGGTGCCATTTCCCGCAAACACGGTTATGGTCAAACTGCTGAGCACAACTTTCTTGACCTGGCAGTCGCTGGTATCGCCAATAAAGAGATTGCCTGCGGTATCGGCGGCAACACCGTTCGGATAACACAGATTGCTTACGCTGCCACCGCAAGCGCCTTGCGTCCCGGCGATCGTGGTGATCGTACTGGTGGTGTCTACCTTGCGGATCACAAAATTGTACGTATCGGCTATGTAAACATTGCCGGATCCGTCCACGGCAACGGCTTGTGGATTGTTCAGCGTGGCGTTGGCGGCACCGCCAGTGACGCCGTCCCCGCCGTAGCCGGGCAGGCCGTTGCCGGCGAACACCGTGAGCAGTCCGGTGGTATCTACCTTGAAGATGCGGTTCTGCGAAGCGGCCGCAATATAGTAGTTCCCGGAACTATCCACGGCGATGGCAACGGGGTTACTCAGGTTGGCGTCCAAGGCGGGCATGTCACTGGGACCGCCGCCAATTGCCGTAGAAATGACATCCTGCGCCAACGCGGGCAGGGTCAACAGCATGGCAGTGAGAAGAAGTAGAAGCAGGGTGGTGGCGCGACGCATGGGATTGTCTCCTGGGAAATCGTAGAAATTCGATTTTGTATAGCTCGTCCTCATTGGGACCGGCGAAGCGAAAGAGGCGCAATGTTGGGTCACTGGGTTGACCTTTCTCGATTTAGCGCGGGCCGGGGCGGCTGCTTATCTGCGCAAAGCGCTCCCAGCGCTGTCCGTTTGAATCGTGATAGACGACGAACAGAGCGGGCTGCGTTCCTTTTTGCCAGAGTTCAAACTCATGGCGCGGGACTATCACCTGCTGCGCCAGCTTGAGTTCGGTGCGATTGCGCCACAGTTTGACGGGATGGAACTGAGCCAGCGCTGGGCCGGGGTGAGAAGCGCGCAGAGTTACAACGGCTTGTTTCAAGTCGGCATCGCTGTAATTGAACAGGTGTACTTGAAGGGTGAGGACCATCTGGTCTCCCTGCTTGACGACGTTGCTGACGTTATAAAAGCCGGCAAAGTCGCGACCGTCCTTGGCTAATCCGGAAATTGGAAAAAGCGACAGGGCTGCGACCAGCAAGAAGGTCGAGATTTTCAAGGCACGGGAATGCTGCATAGATCCTCCTGGGATCGGATGTCTAGAATTTGTGAAACGCAAAATCAGGGGGGAGAAACCAAATCGCTTCCGCTGTGGGGGAACAGCGGCTCTCGACAGTCGGGGAATAATATTGGCGACCCGGCGGGTTGTCAACAACAAAGTCTGCGAAATATCAAAGCTGCATAATTCTGTCACCCGGAGATCGGCGCCTTTCGCCGCGGTTGGTCTTGTGCCTGGCATCGTTCCCGCGGAGGGGTCCTTTCGCTTTTTGTCTGCTGGAGTAAACCGGAAGAGTTCAGAGGTTTTTGCTCTTCGTTATGTGAGAGTTGGGGGGCTTTTTACTGATTCAGGGGCGTGACAGGTTTCGGGCGGAACCGGAAAGGTTGATTTAGGAATGCCGGTCGCGAAACTGTTGCGCAAAGATGATCAGCACGAAGGGTACAAAGACAGCCCCAATGAACGCGAAATACAGTTGGGTGAGTATCTCTTCATTGACACGCGCGAGCACATTGGGAACATCTCCCGACAGGGTATGGGCAATGGCGGCCTGAAGCCAGAATTTCAGCCCGGCCACGACAAAAGCGGGAACAGCTCCGAGCAGAGCGGGAGCGAGCATTCCCGGTCTGGCAGACCTGCGCTGGGCGACGCGGATGTAAATCCCCAGATTGACGGCGACCGTGAACAGGATCATGACGGGAATAGCGCGACCATTCTGCCAAGCCTCCACGACGAATCGGGGGAACGACGTGGGGAAAAGGGCGAGCAGCAGGGCAAATATCAGAGACAGAAAAGTCAGCGCAACCGCGGGGTCCCGCAGGCGGAGCCCGACGGTGCGACGTGGTTGCCTCGCCAAAGCTGGAGCGGACGCGCTCATTGAGCTGTGACCTTTGCGAAACGGTCCAACAACATTTCAATCACCAGTGCCTGGCTGGCCACGAGAAGCAACATGGTTCGAGAATCTCGCCAGCCTCTCTCGGGCTGGAAATCGCTGTTGGTAGAACGGCGGCAGTAGGACTCGATCCAGATTTGCCCCGCCATGATTGCAGTCACGGTCAGAAAGACTGAACCGAGGGCGACGGTGAAAGGCGTGTACTGAGACCGTTGCAGATCCCAGATGACAGAGATCGCCAGGATCAGGCCGATCAGTCCCAGTTCGCCATTCTGGAAAAGTTGCCGGAAGCCAGGGCGTAGGTCGCTGCGGTGGTGATGGGCCCATGCGCGAGTCATCAGCCAGGGCGCAAGAAAACCCAGAATCAGGTATAAGCCGATCCACAGCAGCCATTTGACTGCGGTCCAGTTTGCGGCATAGCTGTGTAAGGGAAGCATTGAAGGCGATTCTAGGAGCCAGCATTTAAGAGGGTCAAGTTACCATCGAATGTTGATCCGCGTGCCGGCGGCAGTCATTCACTTTCGTAACCTTTACGTGGTTACTAACGCGGGAGAGCTATCGGAGAGCAGGGTTAACGGGCGAGAAGACCGCGCGAGAGCAGGCGCTACCTAGGCTGGCGCTCGAGGGCGGCGCGGTCCCAGTTCCCTGTTATCGCTCCGGCCTCGTAAGCGCTTTGGAGAAATTCGAGCAACGTTCCGCTTGGAGATTTTGCCCGCCGTACGTCGTCATACATCAACAAAAACTCGCCCATTCCGGAGTGATAGAAGGCGTGAGACGGACGAACTTTCTGTGCGGCGAAGGCGGAGGGTTGGGGCACGGCATAGCAGTAGAACGCGGCCTCTTTGATTTCGCCGCTGCCCGGCCACCAGCCTGCGCTGATCACTTCATGGGAGTAGGCCTCTTGCATGATCTTGCGCAGGACGGGATCGGGATCGTTGCGGGGCGGAGCTGGGCGTCCGGAAAAACGGCTGACCGCCAGATCGAAGCTGCCCCAGAAAAAATGTACGGGACTGGATTTTCCAGCGAATCGCCCGCGGAATACTTTGAAGACGGCGTCGAGGGAGAGCAGAATTCGCCACAGCCGCCGCGCGTACTCGGGGTCGTAAGCGGCGTGAACCGTATCCTGATCGAAGAGGATGGGATCGGGCACCTCGACCGGCATCTTCCAGATGTGCACTTGGATGGCGAGAGAGCGCAGGACAGACATCAATTCTTTATAAAAATCGGCGACGGAACGGGGGGCCAGCGCCAGCGATGCGATTTTTGGATCCGAGGTGCGAATGACCAGCCGGCTCTCGAGAAAATCAAACTCCATTTCAAAGGAACGATTTCCGTAAGGCATGATCGAGGTGGACAAGCCGTGCGGGCTCACGTAGAGCGGCACGTTCCACCAATGATTGAGCAGCGGTGTCAGCTCCAGGCGTATTTTGCCGACGATCTGTGTCCACATGTGGACCGTCTGGCAGGTGTCTTTCCAGTCCGCCATGGGGAGGGCGGGCCAGCATTCGGATGAGTCGGAGAAAGAGCTGGAGTGCGCCATGGCGTCGAGATCCTCTCGCGCTTGAAGTTTCTCACAATCGGCAGGGATGGTTCGAGCCGGGTTGAGCTTCGCTTGCAGCGAAGCTCAACCTTTGATCAGGATGACATCTTTTGATTTGCCGCGTGATCACTTTTCCCGATTCGCGCAGAATGACATTTTCCGGAGCCTTCTATTTCTTGGGACGCGATTCTGGCGGGACCAGGCCGGATACGCGGTAGTAGACGACGAGCTGGCCGTAGTGTTCGCCGGAGTGCTCAATGAAACCATAGGCGGCATCGAGGATGCGGACCTGCTGGTGGGCAAAAGGATCGACGATAGTGTCGGTGAGTCCTTTGTCGCCTTTGGATTGGATGGCGGCAGCACCGTCGGCGAAGGATTTCTTGACGAAGGCAACGATGTCGGCTTTCGTCTTGTATAGGTCGCGCTTGGGATCTTCACCGGCGGGAGGCTTCTGGCCCATGACGGGATTGGTGAAGTAATAATTGACGCCGGCCAAGTGCAGCAACTGCTCGGCGAAGGTGCGCTGCGCGGGATTGGGCTTGAAGTCGTACTTGTCTTCGGGAAAATCTTCGGCCATGGCGATGAGCTTGCGGCCTATTTCGTTCCACGAATCGAGGACAACTTTGGACTCGGGATCGGCGGGCTTGATGGGCTGATCTTTTTTGGCGTCTTGCGCATGAAGCGGGATCACCAGGCTTGCGGCGAGCAGGAGTACGGCCAATACAGATTTTTGCATTTGGAGTCTTCTCCTTGGGTGAGTTGGCGTGGACATTGTACTCGGACGTGGCAGAAGGCGGAAAGAAAGCGGATTCGGAGGATGAATTGCGGGTGCTGTGGGCGACTTCCGAGCAGCATTGGGCATCGAATAGAACGGGTCTAAATTCTCAGTACCGCCGAAGTTGGGCTAATTGTTGTCCCCCAAAATCCTGCCACTATTTTGCCTGGGTTGCGTAATTTCGGGGTTGTCGCAGGCGCCTGCGGTTGCGCAGGCGCGTTTCAGCTGCAAGGCCGATGACACCGCTCTATCGGATAGCCCGGAACCACAGAATTCCCCTTCACCTGCAATCGCGGTTCAGCCGACGAAGGATGGCACCATGAGCGGCACCGTGCTCGACGCCAATCACGAAGTGCTGCCCGGAGCGCGAGTGACGCTTGAGAGGACCTCGGATGCTGCTGTACGGACCGTGGAATCGGGCAATGACGGGCAATTCGTTTTTTCAGGATTAGCGCCGGATATGTACAAGATCACGGTGACGGCGCCGGGAATGAGCACGTTCACTTCCCTGCAAATTCCACTGCGCGCAGGCGAGGCGCGGATTGTGCCACCGGTAACGCTGTCGGTGCTGGGTGGGATGACCAGCGTGACCGTGAACGGGAGCAAAGAGGAGTTGTCGAAGGAGCAGGTAGAGATCGCGGAACAGCAGCGCGTCGCCGGGATCATCCCGAACTTTTACAGCACCTACGACTGGAACGCGCCGCCCATGCTGGCGAAACAGAAATTTCAGCTAAGCCTGCGTTCGACATTCGATCCGGTCGCGCTGCTGAGCGTGGCCGGCGTGGCCGGCGCCGAGCAATATCAGAATGTCTTCCCGGCATACGGAAGCGGATTCGAAGGGTACGGAAAACGATATGGGGCGGCGCTGGCGAATCACGCGTCGGGCATCCTGCTGGGCAGGGCGGTTTTCCCGGCGATCTTTCATCAAGACCCGCGTTATTTTTACAAAGGGAGAGGCAGCGTCGGGTCGCGGGCGCTGTACGCGATCTCGGCGGCTGTAGTGGCGCGGGGCGACGATGGGCGGTGGCAGCCGAATTACTCGCGCGTGCTGGGTAATTTTTCGGCAGCGGCCATTTCGAATCTCTACTATCCGCCAGCCGACCGCGGAGCATCGCTGGTGCTGCTGAATGGTCTTGCGGGTACGGGCGCGGACGCGGTGGCGAATCTGATCCGCGAGTTCCTTCTGAAGCGGATTACGTCACATGTACCGAGCGGAGCGAGCGGCCAGCCGTAGGGTGTTGTGACGAACTGGACATCTACACGCAGCTGGGCGGGTTAGTGGCCAGTGATCAGCGGGCAGTAGCACTTCTGATCACTGGCCATCTCTAGTTGGTCCGCAAGAGCCGGTCGCACGGTTAAGAATGTTGGCCGAGAATGAAGGCTTCGAGCCAGCCCAGGACGCGTTTCCAGCCTTCCCCGTGTGCAGTGACGTCGGTGACGTCGCCGGCGAGCTCGACTATTTTTCCTCTTTCTCTTTTTCTATAGCTTTTTTCAAGTCCTCGAGCACACCTGGCCATCCGCCGGCGTAATCCTTGCGGGCTTGGGGTTCGGAGGCGAGGCCGCTGTGGGTTACCTTCACGTGGGTGCCGGATTTCGTGGGAGTCAACTCCCAGCGGACGATGGAACGCTTCTCCGGATGGGTGTGGAAATTGGCGGTCCAGGTGTAGACAAGCAGGCGCGGGGGATCGTATTCGAGAATCTCTCCTCCGTGATGAATGGAGGTGACGCCGTGATAAGGCTGGGGCATGTGCATCTCCAGGCGCCACTTCCCGCCCACACGCGTGTCCATCTCATAAACCGCGATTTGCGGCGAACGGCGGCGAACCTCGGCGGGATCGCAAATGGCTTTGAGGATGCGCTCGGGAGGCGCGGCGATGTCGATCTCGCTGACGATGGTGTCCTGGTCGGGCGTTATGGCGGGGTCGGTCATTAGCTTGCTCCTATCGGCGTCGAAATTCGCGCACTCTGTCAAACACTCGAAGTATTCACGAGGTCTCAAGCGTGGCGGCGAAGACGCCGCCATGACGGCGCTGAGGCGCGGGCGCTACAGTTTGCGATGCAATGCGAAGAATTCTTTCACTTCTTTGCCATGATCGAGGAAGCTCCATTCTTCGGTGTGATGATTTTCGTCGACCAGGGTCAGGACCATGCGCTGCATGTGGCCGGCGTCGGGCGATGAAAGATTGGTGGCGTCGACATAGTTGAAGGTGATGATTTTTCCGTCGGGCGAGGATCTGGCTTCCATTCTCGGCTGGTTTCCTGCGGCGCAGTAGTGAGTGAGCAGTAGGCGGTTGGGCCCGTCGAGATGAATCATGCTGACCATGTCTTCGTTGGGAACGACAATTTCGCTGAGCACGGCGGAGCCGGCGGCGGTAACTTTGAAACTGACGTGCAGGGGCCTGCCATCGGAGGCTTTCCCTTCCCAATCGCCCGAGAGTGCTTTGGCGGAGGTGAAGGCTTTTTGGGCGTCGGACTGGGAGAAAGCCGCGGTAGCGGCGAGGGCTACTAGAGCTACGGTCAGAAGACGGCTTGATTTGGTCATGGCGATGTCCTTTCTGTGAGCGGAGATGACTCCGCCGGCAAAATCATTTGTTTTCGCGAGATGCGGCTTCGGTCTCCCGCGCATGTTCGGCTTCGACGAAGGCTTTCAAATTGCTGAGACTGGCGGCCCAGAAGACGCGGTAATGCTCGATCCAGGAATCGACCGCCCGCAACGGTTCGGGATTGAGCTGGTAGACGCGGTGACGGCCCTCGCGGTGCTCGCGCACCAGGTGCGCGCGGCGGAGCAGGCGGAGATGTTTGGAGATGGCGGGACGAGAAACAGGAAAGGCGCTGGCGATCTGCCCGGCGGGCTGGCTGCCACGGCGAAGAAGGTCGAGGACGGCCCGGCGGGTAGGATCGGCGAGGGCTTGAAAGGTGGCTTCCGGGTTTCGAGCGGGCGAATATGTAACCGATCGGTGACGCATAATATGTAACTGTACGGTTACGCGATCCGCATGTCAAGGGAAAAGTTTGGGCGGTGCAAGTTGACGCGGCGCGGAAGCGCCGCTGTTGCACGGCGGCTCCATTGCTGCACGCGCGAGATCCCTTGCCAGGGGCGCGGACATAATCGTAGGGATTATTCGACTCGCCCTAGCTCGCTCAGAATGACAGATCTTTTATTCTTTCCTGGCGGACTCTGAACCCTTTCGGTTGGCGGACCATTAGCCCTTACCGTTTTTGACCAGATCGAGAAAGGCTTGATGGAGCCGGGTGTCTTCGGACAGTTCGGGGTGGAAGGTGGCGGCCATGGCGCTGCCCTGGCGGACGGCAACGGGATCGGGGCCTTCAGTGGCGAGGACTTCGACGCCTTCGCCGACGCGCTCAATTTTAGGGGCGCGGATGAAAACCATTTCGAGGGGCGATCCGGCGGGCTGGTTGGCAAGGGCGGCGAGCAGCTTGCCTTGGCGGATGGAGCTGTCGATCTGGCGTCCGTAAGCGTTGCGGCGGATGCGGATGTCGAGGGCGCCGAGTCCGGTTTGCGGGGGATTTTCGACCTGGGCGGCGAGCAGGATGGCGCCGGCGCAGGTGCCGAAGGTCGGTTTGAGGCGGACGAACTGTTTGAGCTTTTCGAATCCGGCTTGGCCGAGGAGTTTGAGGAAGGTGCCGGACTCGCCTCCGGGAATGACGAGCCCATCAATGTGGTCGAGTTGCTCTGGCTTTTTGACGAGCACAACCTCGGCGCCGAGCTCTTGGAGCCGGCGGCGGTGGGCATCGAAATCGCCCTGCAGGGCCAGGACACCGATGATCATGGTGGAGGACTTCAGCACAGAGGCACAGAAGAAAGGCTGTGCAACTCTGTTTGATTTTAACGGATGGCCAACTGAAATTTGCAGCGTGGCATCCCAAATGGGCGCATCGCGCCGGTGCGTTCTCCGTTCTGACTCACTGATCGCTTGTGTGCTCGCGAGGGCAGAGTTACACTTGTGGCCGAATACCCCTGCCTGTATAGACCGTGGAGGTTCCCGCCATGTTTCGCCAGTCCGTCCTATCAGCCGTGGTGCTAAGCATACTGTCCGGCACAGGGTTGGCACAGATGCTTACGTTCCCGCAAAACACATCGAGCCGCTTTACCAGCGCGGTTGAACTGGACGCCATTCAAACTGGCCAGATGGAGTTCAATCTCTTCACCATCAATGGGCAGTCGCCGAACACGACGCCGTTACAGAGCCCCAGCGGTTCGGTGTCGAAACTGGATCTGCAGGCACCAGGGAAGGCACAGCGCGAGTATCAGAAGGGTTACCAGTTGCTTATGCGGAAGGATTCACAGGGAGCACTCGAGCACCTGGGAAAAGCGGTCGAAATCTATCCGAAGTATGTCTCGGCGCTTAACGCCATGGGGACGGCTCATCTGAATCTCAACCAGAACGAGGAGGCGCGGGAACAATTCCGGAAGGCCGTTGCGCTGGATGATCACATGCCGAACTCGTACCTGAACCTGGGATGCGCGAATCTGGCATTGAAAGACTATCCGGGGGCGGAGGATGCGCTGCGCCAGGCGTCGAAACTGGCGCCGGTCGACCTCGAGGTGGCCAAAGCGCTGGCGTATGGAGAATATCTGAACCGGGATTATCCGGCAGTGCTGGCCACGGTACGCGAGGTGCATGCACGAAAACATCAAGGCGCCGCGATAGTTCATTTTTTCGCGGCGGCGGCGTATGAAGGGCAAAACGACCTGGCGGATGCGCAAGCGGAGATGGAAACGCTATTGCAGGAAGACCCGAAGTCAGCGTCGGCAGCGCAGTTTGGACAGATTCTGTCAGCAATCAAGCAGGAAGAAGCAAGACGGGCTGAGGCCAAATTACATCCAGTGCAGGAAGTGAAATTTTCTTTCAGCACTCCGGCGGAGCCGAGCCGGGAGGAAGCGTCGCGGCAGGGCCAGCAATTCCTACAGGATGTGAAGGAGCGGAGCCAGATCGCGGAAGCAGAAGCGGCACCGGAACCGGTCTGCAGCGAGTGCGGAAAAACGGCGCCCGTGGAACTGGCGGCGAACTCGGGGTCGGAACGGGCAGGGATTCATCACGCGGGCACAATGTTCCGGTCATCGGTCGACGAAGTTGCCATTTTCTTTGCGGCAACGGACCATGGAAAATCCGTGATAGATTTGACCCCGGCGGAAATTGGAGTCAGCGACGACAGCCGGCCGCCGGAAAAAATCCTCGAATTCCGCAATCAGACTCAATTGCCTCTGCGGCTCGGACTGGTCATCGATACGAGCAACTCGGTGAAGGATCGGTTCTCTTTTGAACAGGATGCCGCGGCCAAGTTCCTGGATAAGGTGCTGACGAACCAGGACGATCTGGCGTTTGTGGTGGGGGTGAACAATTCCATTCGGCTGATGCAGGATTTCACTTCCGATCCCATGTTGAGATCGCAAGCGATCCGGCAACTGGCTCCGGCAGGAGGAACGGCGCTGTGGGATGCGATCGCATTCGCTTCGGCGAAGCTGGCCAAGCATCTGGAAGAACAACCGGTGGCGCGGGTTCTGGTCGTCATCAGTGATGGTGAGGACAATTCGAGCAGCATGACGCTGAAAGATGCCATTACGAGCGCGCAGCGTGGCGAAGTCGCGATTTACACGATCAGCACCCGAGAGGCGCTGCAGGAAGATGCGAGTTCGTTGGTCGGTCAGCACGCGCTGCAGACGCTGTCGGAACTCACCGGCGGAGCGGCGTTTGTGCCGGGATCGGTGCGGCGGCTGAACGGAAGCCTGGCGGATCTGCAGGAAGTGATTCGCAGCCGGTACCTGGTGTCGTACAAACCGGCGGCCTTCCGGCGCGATGGGCGGTACCGTCCGATAAACATTACCGCGGAAAAGAGCGGGCGCAAGCTACGAGTGTATGCGCGCAAGGGATATTACGCGTCGACGGCGCAGCCGGGGGAAACAGATCGCTAATCAGGATGGAATTGTCACGCGACTACATTGACGATTTGCGAAGGGCGGCGCCGAGTAATTTGCCCGGGCCGGATTCCTGGATGAAGGCGACTACGCGCAGGTTCTTGGGATCGGTGCCGGGTTTGAGTTTCAGTTGAACGTCCTTGGAAAATGCCTTCCCTTTCGACAACTTCCCTATCTTGGTGAGTTGTTGCACGACGGCGACGTGCACGAGGTGCTTGCCGCCATTCTCTCCCTTTAAAACTTGGGACTCCACGTGGCTGAGGGCCAGGGCGACGAAGACGTCGGCATTGTGATCGGAGTTGACGCCGGTTTCAACTTGCGTGTGCAGGACGGTGGGATCGGAGGGATCGATGGTGAGGGCAGCGATGCGGAGGGGAATCTTGGGCTCGGCCGCAGCTTTCTTGAGGACATCTTCCATCTGGTCGAGGTGCTCGATGTGGACTTCATGCGTGCCGTCGACGATGAATTGAGGCGTGAAGGATTCCTTCTCGCCGAGAGCGGTTTCGTAAGAACTCTGGCGCTCGGTTAAAGCGGACGAAGAGTTGGGATCTTTCCACCCGTCATGGTCCCAGTAGGTGACGTGTTCGCTGAGGACGATGAGTTGAGCGCCGGCGATGGGCTGATACTCGTCAAGGCGCTGGAGGATGATGTCGGCGGGAGGGCAACTGGAGCATCCTTCCGAGGTGAATAGCTCGACCAGAACGGGATTGGCGGTGGAGGCAGCAGGAGTTTCCGATTGCGGAGCCTGGCACCTGGCGGACAGCAATGGAAAGAAAATGCAAAGCGCAAAAAATAAGAGCGATACTGAACCCCGGCGAAGCATAGGACGATTTTACCACCGTCATTAGCGGGGAATATCGGGTGGGCGCGGCGGGCGCTCAATTTAGGCTTTCAGAACCTGAGGATGGGGCCGAAGGTGATGCGGAGGTTGTGGTGAGCTCCGGAGTTGAAATACATTTCGTCGCCGGCTTCAAGGCGGAGGCCGACCGGACCGAGTGTGGTTTCGAGGCCGGCTGCGGGATAGAGTGCGGCGTTCAGGTTCGAGGTTCGCAAGCCGAGGATGGTACTGGCCACACTGCTGTAGGGGAGCAGGCTGGGGCTCAGGCGGAAGTCGATGAATCCCGCCTTGAAGGTGGCGTAGGGATGAAAGTGACCTGCGGAACGCTGCAGCATGGGACCAAACAAGGCCTGTGTGACGCCGATAGAGGTGTGTTCGATGGCGGAAACATTTCCGGTGGAGATATTGCGATAGGCCTCGTCGAAGTTGATGCCGTAGTCATAGGCTAGTTCACCTTCCAGCAGGACATCGTGGTGGACGCGGTATCCGAAGCGCGCTCCCAGGCCAAAGTTATTGGTGCTGGTCTGGGAGATGCTGAGCGAATCGAGGAAGATGCCGAGTTCCATGCGTTGCTGGGCGAACGAGAGGGATGCGAGCAGGATGAAGCAGATCAGAGTGACGATGCGCATTGGTCTGAATACGATGAGTTGCCGAGGAAGCGGGTTTGGCGGAATTTGCGCTCAAAACAAAATCTTAAAACGCAGGGGCCGCGGAGAGAGATGGAATGGACCAGCTAAAGTCGTCGGGGTCCAAGGAAGGGCAGGCGGCGGGGAGACCGAAGCTACTTGTTCGACGGATGGCGGAAGGTCACTATTTTTGGGGATTGGGTTCTGGCGGGGGCGGCGGGGCGCGATCGGGATCGGGTTGCGATGCAGTAGGCGGAGCGGTTTGCTGTTGTGAATACGCGCTGGGCGGAGGGGGAACAGGGTCGGTGCCTTCGGGCTCGCTACCCAGCAGCGAGGGATCGTTCGTGGGGCCGTTGTTTTTGAGGAGATCGGTTTTGAGTTCGATTTTCTGATGGGCCAGCGGGTTGATTTCGCTCTCGAAAGTTCTATATCCGGGGAGGGCGATCTTGATGTTGTGAGTGCCGGGAGCAACCAGCAGGGCGCGACCTAATCCGTCGAATTCGGCGACGTGTCCGACGAATCTTCCGTCGAGAAAGACGGCGGCGCGGGGTGGATTGACGTCAATCTTGACGGTAGACCAGGCGGCGGGATTAATGCCCGTAGGGGCTTTCAGCATGGCAACTTGCAGGGTCAGTTTTTGGCCGGGCTTCAGGTCAACGCGCTGAGTGAAGTCCTGGTAGCCGTTCTGGCGGACAGAGACGACGTGCTCGCCGGGGAGCAGCAGGACGCGCTTGTTCCCTTTGAGTTCTTTGAGGTAGCCGACGTACTGGCCGTCGATCCAGACGCCGGAAGTTCGCTCGATTTTGGTCTTGCCTTCGAGGCGAAGTTCGCCCATGACCTGGTTATTACCTGCCAGGAGTGAGGGCGGCAGCAGAAAAGCAGACAGCGCAAGGATGGCAGGGAGCCACCGCGGCACGGGTGTATGCAGTTTCATGGGTTTTGTCTCGATAGTGCGATGGCAAGATTGGCGGGATGGTTGGCGGGAGAATGAAGTCTAAGTGGGCAGATTTGTGCGCGCGGCGCACGGGAATTTAGAAGACGGAAATGATCTTAGTTATTGGGAGATTGGAGCGGCGGTGACTTTGGCGGGGTAGACTCCGTCCGCAACGTCGCTGGTGAGGGACAAGTTTCCGGTTGAAGAAATGCTCATGGCCACCAGTTTGCCCGGGATCGTGCAATTGGAGGAACCCGAATTCATGCAGACGGCGTGCGCGGCCAACAGGTAGTGTCCGGTGGGATCGAGAGCCATCTGGGTGAAAGCCGTTTCGCCCGTGGGAAATGGGGATCCGGAGACTTCTGTGAGATCTCCCGAGGCCGAGTCAATTTGGAAGACACGGATGTTCGAATTGGTCGCCTGGTCGGAAACTGCCGCCAAGAGAAATGCACCGTCGGCGCTCACCAGCAGTTGCACGAAGCCATCGGAAACTTGCTGGCCATTGGCGAGGATGTTGGTGGCAAAGGCTCCATTGCCGTTGGCGGCATAGCGGAAGATGCGGCTGCTAGCCAGGTCGACGACGTAGATGAAGCGGCCGTCGGGAGTAGGAGCAAAGATGCTACCGGCGAGCGCTTGAGCTACAGACTGTTCGGCGGTGAGTCGGCCTTGCACTTGCGTGAAGGCGCTGAGTTGCGGGCCATTGGGCTGTCCGGCGACAGGAGTCGCTTGCTCCAGCAGAAACGCGGTCGAGGTTCCCAGCGCCATGGCCGCAGAGTAGTAGCATTGGGCCGCAGCTTCTTGCGCCGCCGTGCACGGTGCCTTGACCGTCTGCTGGGTTGCAGCGAGTGGGGTGAGGCCGGATTCTTGATCCTGAAATCCGGAGACTCCTTCGTCCGACGCAGCGTAAACGAATGAAGTGTCGCTGGCGAGAGTGAAAAACTGATTTACAGGAAAGGTGGCCGGACTTCCCGCGGCCTGGAGGGATCCGTCAGATCCGAGGATGTAGGACTGCAGGCCTCCGCTATGGCCGGGAACGGGGAAGACGACGCCGTGGGCGGTGGGCACGGGTAGAGCGTCGGGCACGGCAACGGCCGTCGGCTGAAGCCGGCCGGAATTGAGTAGGGCGAATTCGGAGGCGGTATTGGTTAGGCTGTCGGTGGTGAAAACGTAGGCGACTACATTATTGCCCTGTGGAGGGTTGGTCGTGGTGGTCGCGCCGCCGGTCTGAGTGGTGGATTTGGGGCTGCCGGAGCATGCCGCGAGAACGAAAATGGCGACAAAGAGTGAAGCCGAGCTGAACAACCTCATGACGAAGGTCCTCCAGGAGCGGCTTGCCATTAGTGGCTTAAAACCGGAGAGAAGTTGCTAGGGAACCCGCTATTGGGGCTGAAAGCGGTGGTTGCGCTGGCTGGCGATTGGGGTCAGGCTTAAGTTGTCCGGTTTGGGGGCAGATGCCACACCTGGGCGATCAGCAAGGCCACGGCCATTCGAATACGCCCTACCAGCCTCGGGTTTGCAGCATGTGGGCCTCGTCAAGGCCACTGACGGCCAGGCCTTTCATGGCTCCCTGGAGGTCTTCGCTGACTTCAAGTAATACTTTAGGGTCTTGATAGTGCGTCGCGGCTAGCACGATGGCGCGTGCGCGCTTGGCGGCTTCTTCGGGATCAGCAAAAGTTGTCGAATCCTTCATGAAGATGCCACTGCCTACGAAGACGGCTTCTGCGCCTAATTGCATTACAAGGCTGGCATCGGCTGGGGTGGCGATGCCTCCGGCGCTGAAATTCGGAACGGGCAGCTTCCCTGCTTTGGCGACCATCCTGATCAATTCGTATGGAGCCTGGTGCTCTTTGGCTTTGGCGTAGAGTTCTTCTTCGCTGAGGACGGTCAGGATCTTCATCTCCTGCACAATCTGGCGGATGTGCTTGACGGCGTGGACTACGTCGCCAGTGCCGGCCTCGCCTTTGGTGCGGATCATGGCGGCGCCTTCGGCAATGCGGCGGAGGGCTTCTCCGAGGTTGCGGGCGCCGCAAACGAAAGGCGTCTTGAAGGCGTGCTTGTCGACGTGGTGGGCTTCGTCAGCAGGGGTGAGGACTTCGGATTCGTCAATGTAATCCACGCCGAGTTCCTGAAGTATCTGGGCTTCCGCGAAATGTCCGATGCGGCACTTGGCCATGACGGGGATGGAGACGGCGGCCATGATCTCGCGAATCTTTTTGGGGCTGGCCATGCGGGCGACGCCGCCTTCGGCGCGGATTTGCGCGGGCACGCGCTCAAGGGCCATGACGGATACGGCTCCGGCCTTTTCGGCGATGACGGCCTGCTCGGCGTTGGTGACGTCCATGATGACGCCGCCTTTGAGCATCTCGGCGAGGCCGGTCTTGAGGCGGAGACTGGTGCTGGAACCGTTGTTTTGAGACATGGTGAACTCCGGAAGCTGTCAGCTATCAGCGTTCAGCTCTCAGCTAACCCTTGTTTTGATGAATCTGGGAGGGGTTTCGCCGCTGATTCATTTTACAGCGCATTCATAGTTTGTGGTACCCCAAGAACCGATTCACCACGGAGACACAGAGGAGCTAATTCTGTTGCCGAGTCACTACATGCGGAGGCTTGCCGCGCAGGGCGGACGAGGCGTCCGCCCCTCCATGGCTTACCTGTCTACGAATTTGGCGAACATTTTTTCGGGGTCGATGACGATGAAGGTGCCCCTGCTGCGGGCGAGGACTTCGCCTTTTTCGTTGAAGATTTCGGCCATGTTGATGTGCTGCCGGCCATGGACACTGACTTCCCTGCCCTCGACGCGCAGCGGTTTGTGGAGGGGGACCGGCTTCAGATATTCCACCGTCATTTCTTTGGTGAGGGCGACGACGTGGCGGAGTTTGTTCACTTTGCCCATGGCGTCGTCAAGGATGCTGGCGATGATGCCGCCGTGGCAGTGGCCGGGAGGTCCGGTGTAGCGCTTGCCGAGGCGGAAGCGGCAGACAAAGGTTTGGCGTTCGTCGTCGAGGAAAAATTTCAGGCGCATGCCATCGGGGTTGTTCTGTCCGCAGACGAAGCAGTAGTTCTTCTGGAGCTTCATGTAGGGAGTTTCGTGGCCGTGGATCTTGCGAGGCATGGGAAGGATTCTATCGCGAGATTCGCTGTGCAGAGTCAAAAGCGAGAAGCGGAAACCACGAAGGGCGCGAAGGTACACGAAGGACAATCGTGGCCGTGGATCTGGCCATGGCATGGGAAGGACTCTATCGCGAGATTCGCTGTGCAGAGTCAAAAGCGAGAAGCGGAAACCACGAACGGCACGAAGGTACAGGAAGGAAAATCCGGAGGCGCTGGGGCAATGCGAAGGACTATCACAGGGGACACGGAGGAGCACAGAGGAAAACGCTTTGTATGGGGGATTCGATGCTGTATACATATCGGTTTTGCAGAATCTTTTCACGCTGAGATCGCGCAGTTAAAGGCTGAGGGCTCGGAGAAGGACTTCTTGTGCTCCGGCTGATGGAGAACTCATGAAAATATTTGCTAGTTCCCTTCTTCTTTTTTTGATCACGTGCGGGTGCTTACCTGGGTTCGCGCAATCGCAGGATGCCAAGGCGCAGGACAAAGACGCTGACAAGCCGGCGGTGGCTCCTGCGAAGAAAAAAGAGCCTAAGAAGGAACAGAAGAAGGAAGAAAAGAAAGAAGCGCCTGCCGAGGAGAAGAAGGGCGGGATGACGGCCGATACTTTTTCGGGCTTGAAGTTTCGGCTGATTGGGCCCGCCGTCGCTTCGGGGAGGGTGATGTCGATTGCGGTGAATCCGCGAAAGACAGATGAGTATTACGTGGGCGTGGCTTCCGGCGGTGTGTGGAAGACCGTCAACGATGGCACGACGTGGACTCCGGTGTTCGACAGCGAGGGATCGTATTCGATCGGCTGGGTCGCGCTCGATCCGAATGATTCTTCTGTGGTGTGGGTGGGAGCGGGCGAGAGCAATTCGCAGCGCAGCGTGGGATACGGCGACGGCATTTATCGATCCGATGATGGCGGGAAGAATTGGAAAAATCTGGGGCTGAAGAAGTCGGAGCACATTGGGCGGGTGGTGATCGATCCGCGGGATTCGAAAGTGGTGTATGTGGCGGCGGAAGGTCCGCTGTGGGGCCCGGGCGGAGATCGCGGGCTGTACAAGACGACCGATGGCGGGAAGAACTGGAAGGCGGTGCTGACGATCAGCGAGAACACAGGCGTGGGGGATGTGGCGCTCGATCCGGCGAATCCCGACATTGTTTATGCGGCGGCGTACCAGCGGCGGCGGCATGTGTTCACGCTGATCGATGGCGGGCCGGAGAGCGCGATCTACAAGTCGACGGACGCGGGGGAGACGTGGAATAAGGTGAGTTCGGGATTGCCCACCGTGGATTTGGGCAGGATCGGGCTGGCGGTTTCGCCGGCGGACCCGAATGTCGTGTATGCAGCCGTGGAAGCGGCAGATGGCAAGGGCGGAATTTTCCGGTCCAGCGACAAGGGCGCGACCTGGGAGAAGCGGAATGATTTCGATCAGGGCGCGATGTATTACGCGCGGATCTTTCCGGATCCGAAGAATGCGGATCGCATTTTCGTGATGGATGTAGAGCTGCGCGAATCGCTTGACGGCGGCAAGACGCTGCACAAGGTAAATGAAAAGAATCATCACGGGGACAATCACGCGATCTGGATCGATCCAGAGGACACAAAGCATTGGCTGCTGGGATCGGATGGCGGGATGTACGAGACCTGGGATGATGCGAAGACGTGGGAGTTCAAGGCGAACCTGCCGACTGTACAGTTTTACGACGTCGCGGTGGACAATGCGCTGCCCTTCTACAACGTGTGCGGCGGGACACAGGATAATTTTTCGTGGTGCGGGCCTTCACGAACGCACAGCGTGAACGGGATTGTGAATTCAGATTGGTATGTAACGACGGGAGGAGATGGATTCCGGTCGGCGGTGGATCCGGAGGATCCGAACACGGTGTATTCCGAGTCCCAGTATGGAGTGCTGGTGCGATACGACAAGGCGACGGGACAGGAACTGGTGCTGCAGCCACTGGAGGGAAAAGGTGAGCCTCCGTTGCGGTGGAACTGGGATTCGCCGGTGATCATCAGCCCGCATTCACATACGCGGCTGTATTTTGCGGCTAATAAATTGTTTCGCTCGGATGATCGTGGGGACACTTGGAAGGTGATCTCGGGAGACCTGACGCGGCAGATGGATCGCAACAAACTGCCGGTGATGGGGAAAGTCTGGGGGCCGGATGCGGTGGCGAAAAATCAGTCGACTTCGTTTTTCGGGAACATCGTCGCGCTCTCGGAGTCTCCGAAGAAAGAAGGATTGATTTACGTTGGCACCGACGATGGATTGATTCAGGTGACCTCCGACGGCGGAGCGAATTGGACGAAGTATGAGAAATTTTCGGGCGTGCCCGACATGACGTATGTGAGCCGTCTGGCGGCCTCAAACCACGATGTGAACGTGGTCTATGCGGCATTTGAGAATCACAAGAATGAAGACTTCAAACCGTACCTGCTGAAGTCTTCGGATCAGGGCAAGACCTGGACTTCGATCGCGGGAGATCTGCCGGAGAACGGTCCGGTATTGGCGTTTGCGGAAGATCCGGTGAATGCGAATCTGCTGTTTGCGGGGACGGAGTTTGGAGCATTCTTCACGATCGACGGCGGGCGGCATTGGATTCGATTGAAGGGCGGACTGCCCACCATTGCGGTGCGGGATATGGTGATACAGGCGCGCGAGGGCGATCTGGTGTTGGCTACGTTTGGACGCGGATTTTATGTGCTGGACGACATCACGCCGCTGCGGCAGCTGAAGGCGGATTCGACGGAGCAAACGGCGGCGATGTATCCGGTAAAGGATGCGTTGCTGTATATCGAGCGGCACGCGCTGGGCGGGCCGAAAAAAGGATTTCAGGGAGATGCGTTTTATACGGCCGACAATCCCCCGTATGGGGCGGTGTTTACGGCGTACCTGAAGGAGAAGATCAAGACTTTGAAGGAAAAGAGGCAGGATGCGGAGAAGGAGGCGGCGAAAAAGAATCAGACGCTTCCCTACCCTTCGAACGACGAACTGCGGGCCGAAGCCGAAGAACCGAAGCCACAACTGTATTTCGTAGTGTATGACGAGAGCGGGGCGGCGTTGCGGCGCGTAGATGGGACGACGGACGCGGGATTTCAGCGGGCAGCGTGGGATTTGCGGTATCCTGCGGCGCGAGTGCACACGAAGGATCATGGCGAGGAGGACGAAGGAGATTTTCCGGACGCGACCAGCATGGGACCATTGGTGATTTCAGGGAATTATTCGGTGCGGATGTTCGAGAAGATTGGTGGCGTAGTAACCGAGGTCGCGGGACCGCAGTCGTTCAAGGTGGCGACGGAGAATTCGGCAACGATGGCGGCGACGGACCGGGCGGCACAAGAGGAATTCCTGCGCAAGACGGCGCGGCTCTATCGAGCTGTGAATGGGGCGCTGCAGACCTCCAAGGACGTAGAGTCGCGGCTGAAAACGATTCGCGAAGCGCTGCGGGAGACGCCCGCGGTTGAGAAGCAATTGGGAGCGGTGGCGGATGGAATCGAACAGCGGGATCGCGACATTTTGCGGGCACTGCAAGGAGATTTAGAGCTTGCGAAGCAGAACGAGCCGATCCCGTCGTCCATTGACCAGAGGGTGATGTCGATTATGGAGGGAGAGCGCTTCTCGCTGGCAAAACCAACGCAGTCGGATATGGATTCGTACAATATCGCGGCGGTGGAGTTTGGCGATGTGCTGGCGAAGCTGCGGACGCTGGTGGAGGTCGATCTGGTGAAGTTGGAGAAAGATATGGAAGCGGCAGGGGCGCCTTGGACTCCGGGGAGAGTGCCGGAGTGGTCCGACAAGTAGGATCAAACCAAAACCACAGAGGACACGGAGGAGAGCAGGGATCCTTCGACTGCGTAGTCGCTCGCATTGCTCGCCACAACTTCGCTCAGGATTCCCTGAAACCCCCGGAGATTGAGCCGCGAGGGCGAGCCTCCATTGACTCTCTGCTGTAGAAAAAATAAACATAGCGCGCAAAAAAGATGCGGCTCGTGGTTCGGCAATTTTTTTCTTCATAACTGGCTTGCTTTTGCGGCGTGGCGTTGTGGTAAACTCGCCGCCGACTGGTGCTTGCGTTGTGGGACGCGGCATTGGCCGTGGGGAAAGTCCTGACACATCGTCCTTTTGTTCCAGGAGGGCTGGGGAATGGGCCTCGGGCTAATGGTCTTGATCTGGGCGATCACCCTGATCAGCACGTACTTTTTTGTGGCCAAGACTTGGTGGCTGCCTGCCGGCGCGTCGGCTGCCGCGGGCTGGATCGATCATCAATTCGCGCTTACGTTCGTGATCATGGGGATCGTATTCCTGGCGGCACAGCTGTCGCTGGGCTACATCGTATGGCGTTACCGCCAGACTCCTTCGTCGCCTCCGGTTGCGTATTCGCATGGGAACACGAAGCTGGAAATCATCTGGACGGTGCTCACCGCCGTGTTGTTTATTGGCCTGACTTTAATGGGCAGCAGCGTGTGGGCTAGCCAGCGTTGGGATGCGGCTGAGCCCGGTGCGGTGCAGGTGGAAGTGACGGGCATGCAGTTTGCGTGGTACTTCCGCTATCCCGGCGGGGATGGAACTTACGCGAAGACGAAAGCCAGCTTGATGGATCCATCGTCGGGCGGCGAGGGGGCTGTGGGTCTGGATACTTCCGATCCCTCCGCGAAAGACGACGTGGTATCGGGAACGATGTATCTGCCCGTGAACCGCGAGGTGGACCTGAGCTTGCGATCGGTGGATGTGATTCACAGCTTCTTCGTGCCGAACTTGCGCTTCAAGCAGGACGCGGTACCGGGGTTGAACATTCACATGCACTTCAAGCCGACAGCGATTGGAGAATATGAGATTGCCTGCGCGGAACTGTGCGGGCTTGGACATTACAAGATGCACGGAATGGTCCACGTCGTCAGCCAAGAGGATTTCGATAAATGGCTGGCGGCTCGGGAGGCGGAGAAACAGTAAAATGGCGACCCCAGCTTCGGTTCACGCGCACGCGGCTCCTCAGGGCTTCATCCGGAAATACATTTTCAGCCTGGATCACAAAGTAATCGGCCTGCAGTATTACTTTCTGGCGCTCACCGCAGTGTTTGTAGGGATGTTCCTGTCGCTGCTGATGAGAATTCATCTGGTCTATCCGACCGCCGTGCTGCCGCTTGTGGGAGAGATCAAGCCGGAGAACTATCTCGCCTTGCTGACCATGCACGGCACGATCATGGTGTTTTTCGTGCTGACGACAGCGCCGCAGGGCGGGTTCGGCAATTACTTTCTGCCGATTCAGATTGGGGCGCCGGATATGGCGTTTCCGGTTCTGAACATGCTGTCGTTCTGGACGACATTCGTAGGGTTCATTGTGATCCTGGCGGCCTTTTTTGTCTCCGGCGGCGCGCCGCTGCACGGGTGGACGGGATACCCTCCGCTGAGCGCGATACCGTCGGCCGGGCCGGGCGAGGGGCTGGGCGCTGACCTGTGGATCACCAGCATCGCGATTTTCTGCGTAGCGTCGCTGATGGGAGCGCTGAACTTCCTCACGACCACGCTCGATATGCGGGCTAAGGGCATGAGCATGATGCGCATGCCGCTGACCTGCTGGTCTTGGTTCATAACGGCGATTCTGGGCTTGCTGGCGTTCGGGGTGCTGCTCTCGGCGGGAATTCTGTTGCTGATGGATCGCAATCTGGGGACCAGCTTTTATGTTCCGCTGGTGGTGGTGAACGGGCAGGTGATGGGTCACAAAGGCGGATCTCCGCTGCTGTGGCAGCACTTGTTCTGGTTCTTCGGGCATCCGGAGGTGTACATCGCGATTCTGCCGGGGATGGGAGTGGCGTCGCAGGTTCTGTCGACGTTCTCGCGCAAACCGATTTTCGGATACCGCGCGATGGTGTACGCGATGCTGGCCATCGGATTCTTTGGATTCATGGTTTGGGGCCATCACATGTTTATGAGCGGGATGAGTCCCTACTCGGCCTTTGCGTTTTCGATTCTGACGATGTGCATTGGGGTGCCGTCGGCCATCAAGACGTTCAACTGGCTGGGCACGATGTGGAAGGGGCACATACGGTTCCACACGCCGATGCTCTATGCGATCGGCTTCGTGTCGCTGTTTGTTTCCGGTGGATTAAGCGGGCCGTTCCTGGCGCAGCCGGTGCTCGACATTCAGCTGCACGATACGTATTTCGTGGTCGGGCACTTCCACCTGATCATGGGGGTGGCGGCGATCTTCGGCATCTTCGCCGCGACGTACTACTGGTTCCCGAAAATGTTCGGGCGAATGATGAATGAGACCCTGGGCAAGATTCACTTCTTCATCACGCTGGCGGGAACCTACGCGATCTTCATGCCGATGCACTATCTGGGCATGGCGGGACAGACGCGGCGCTATTCCCAATTCACCGAAGTCGCGTATCAGACCAAGCTGGTGCCGCTGCAGATGTTCATGACATGGGCGGCAGTGATCACGATCGCGGCACAGTTTATTTTCCTGATCAATTTGTTCTGGAGCATGTTCAAAGGACCGAAGGCCAGCGACAACCCGTGGGAAGCGACCACGCTGGAGTGGACGACGACGACTCCGCCGCCGCACGATAACTTTGGAGGCATAACTCCGGTAGTACATCACGGCCCGTATGAATATGGAGTCCCGGGAGCGGCCAAGGACTACATCATGCAGACGGATCCGGCTACGGCGGCATCACATTGAGAAAATCCTCACTTCTCGCGTTAAAAACCGCACGAGAAATGGGGCACCAAGCGCGGGGATTCGGGATGACGAGCCATGTACAGAAATAGTCGTTGTTGCAATGCTGACGGAGCCGGCAACCAGTTCGACGCATGGACGCACTAAGTAGTTATGGCGACGTATACCCCAAGCACCCGGATCGATGATATTGGCAACAAACCACCGGCACCGCCGGAGCGAGGTGGAGGCGATGATGGACGCGGCGGCGATATTCCGGATTATGGAGCGCGGCTGCGGCGCGCGCGGCTGGGATTAGTTTGTGCGCTGGCGACGGTGGGGATGGTGTTCATCTCGCTGACCAGCGCATACATTTTCCGGCGTGGATTGCCGACGTTTGATGGGACGGTGAACGGATACGTCCGCGATTGGGGCAGCGTGGATTTGCCGTGGGGGCTGTTGGGGATTAATACACTGATCCTGCTGGCCAGCAGCGTGACCATGGAATTTGCGCGGCGGAAGGCGGCGATGCGGGCGGCGCTGGCTCCGGTGCAATCCATTCCGGGAGTGTCGCTAGGAGAAGAACGAAGTTTTCCCTGGCTGGGGATCACGGTTCTGCTGGGGCTGTCCTTTCTGGCGGGGCAGTGGCTGGCCTGGGGAGAGTTGCACAATCGGGGATTCTTCTTGAGCACGAATCCCAGCAGCTCTTTTGCGTTTCTGTTGACGATTGCGCATGCCATTCACCTGGGGGGCGGAATTATCGCGCTGCTTTGGGCAGCCAGCTCTTCCCTGTTGAAGAAGCCGCTGGAAGCTCGGCGGATTGCGGTGGACATTACGGCTTGGTACTGGCATTTCATGGCGGTGTTGTGGATTTATGTTTTCGCGTTGTTGGGGTTTGCGCGGTAAGCAAAAGCATTGCCCATGAAGGGCGCCAAGGTTCACGAAGCAAAGTCAAGAGCAGCAAGCGCGTAAGGGCACGAAGTTCACGTAGGACATTCATTTCCTTGATCCGGAAAGGGGCTTAGGAATGGCCGACGCCACGCTTGAGCATGACTCGGTAGTTCGACAGAATTCGTCGGTGAGTCATGTTGCACCAGGGGCATATGAGGCTCCGCTATTTGGGGCGTATTCGAAGAAAGTGGGGATGTGGCTTTTTCTGGCCTCGGACTCGCTGACCTTCGGGGCGCTTTTGTTCGCGTTCAGCTACAACCGGATCTACACCACGCCCTGGCCGACGCCGTTTCACGTGGCCAGCATTACCAATGCCACGATCATGACGGCGTGCCTGCTGTCGAGTTCGCTGACCATGGTGCTCGGGGTGTTCGCCTCGCAACGCGGAGACCGGGCTTGGACGCGGAACTGGCTGCTGGCGACGATGGCGTTTGGGACGGCGTTCATCGTGCTGCATGGCATGGAGTGGACCAAGCTGATCGGGGAAGGGCTGACGCTGCCGGGATTTCCTCATGCGGCGGGCACGGCCGGAGGCGAACTGGCGGATGTCTCCAAAACCGCCCCACAGTTTCCGGCGACTTTCTTCACGCTCACGGCGATGCACATGCTGCACGTGACGATCGGAGTGATTTACCTGGGCGTGGTTGCGTTGCGGAAATGGTTCCTGCCGATTCTTGGGGCGATCTGGCTGGCGGGCTTTTTGCTGATTCCGTCCGACAACGTTTTTCATTACGGAATTCATGCGCTGCTCGTGGGGCTGATTGTGGCGGCGATCATCCTGTTCCTGAAGCCGAAGGATTATGACGCGCATGACGTGGAAGTCTCGGGACTGTACTGGCACTTCGTCGACCTGGTGTGGATGTTCATCTTCCCGCTGGTGTATTTGATGTCGACCAGGATTTCGTAGCGACGCTCACCACAGGGGACACAGAGGGTCACTGAGAGGAACTTATGCACGACATCGCGACAACGCATGACGACAGCAAGGGGCAGTATTTCTGGGTGTGGGGAGCGCTGCTGGTATTGACGGCGATCGAGGTAGTGCTCGCTTACAATCAGGTCTTTCAGCCGGTGCGGATGCTGGAGGTCCTGCTGATCCTATCGGTGATCAAGTCGGCGCTGATCATTGCGTACTTCATGCACATGAAGTTTGAGACGGCGCTGATGAGGTGGATGATCACGGTTTCCGT
>DASYYT010000186.1:0-33760 GCA_035949755.1 Candidatus Sulfotelmatobacter sp. | reverse complement strand
GGAAAGCACGCACCTTTTGCGGTCTTTGCAATATTACGGTTGTTGAGGCGGGTGCGGCGGCATCCCGGAACCCGGAATCGGTGGCTGTCCGGGCGGTTGTTGCTGCTGCAATTGCAGTTGCCGCTGCTGCATCTCCTGTAGCATCTGCTGCGGCGTCTTCACTCCCGGCTGGTCAGGATTACCCTGCTGGTCCGCGTCTTGCGCTGCCTGGTCGTTAGCCGCAGAATCGTCGACGTTGGCGGAATTATCGTCAGTTTGGTCGGCCTCGGTTGCATCCGGGGGCGGTTCCTGCGGCGGAGCGGAATTGCTTACCTGTGTGATTCCCGGCGCCGCTTCTGGAGCCGGCGGCGGGGGAGTAATCGTGTCCGGCCCAGTTTTTGCAACCAGAACCACCTTGGTTAGCACCGCGTCATCCGACGGAGAACCCAGCAGTACGTAATTAAACCGCGATCCATTCAACAGTTCGGCTACCACGTCCCGCGCCGGCCCCGGCCCAAGATGGGTAACCACGCGCTCCGGTGCTGCAGGGACCTCGATCTCCGCTCCTGTCTGCTTGTGCACCGCGCGCAGGATGTCGGCCAAGGTCGAATTCGGCGCGACAATCGTGAGCTGATTATTCTGGTAGCTTACTTGCGGCGGTACCGCTGCAATCGCATCCAGCGGGATGGGCTGCACCGGGCCGGTAGGACCGGAGGGCAATGGCGGGGGCGGCGTTTTCCTGGATGCCCTCTTTTTCGAGTGCTGGGGCACGGACTTGGCCGGACTTACGCTCCCCATGCACAGGACACTCGTGCCCAGCAGCAAGGCTACGCCCAGTTTTTTCCATTTCCATCCCGTGCTCATAAGACAATTCCTCTCGAGCAATGTTTTCCGGGGGATCACCGCGGGCCATCCTGTCACGATTCTACCACCGGGAGTGGTTCAGATTCGTCGTGGTCCCATCTCAATGGGAACGTCGAGAGGTTACTTTCTTGCACCCACTGCAGTTTCACTTCGCCGAACAGTCTCAAGCCGATTCCAGTCAACCATTTCCCCGCGCCCAAAATCTTAACAAGGTACGCTGCATCAGGCGTAAACTTGTCTAAGGCTCCCATCTGTATGAAAGTAAAGGGGGATTTTCCTATGAGACTGGCATCCTGCAAACCGGTGCTGTCCGCTCTGCTCATCGTGCTGCTCACGCTAGCCGTTTCATCGGAAATCGCCATCGGCCAGACGTGCCAAACCTCGGGTGAACTGGACGACGCCACGCGAACGGCCATCACCAACGCCGCCCAGCGCTATTTTGGTATGGCGGCGCGCGGCGATGCGGCCTCGTTGCGCCAGAACGCCATCCCCAGCCTTGCCTCTGACTTCTCCGCAATTGAGACCACCATTAAAGACCATCAGCAGGACTTGACGGGCGCCCAGGCGACCGTCAAATCGTCGTTCCTGCTGGATGCCAGCGGTGTGGCTCCGAATCCTCACGCTGAATTCTACTGTGGCGTCTTCGGCAAGAACGGCCAGACCGCCAACAGCGCGGCCTTTTACCTCGACAATCTGCCGCCCGGAAAGTATGCGGTCGCTCTGCTCGATGCCACCTCGCCAAAAGGGCGAACCATGTTCACAGAGGTCCTGCAGCAGACCGGTACTGATTGGAAACTGGGCGGGCTGTATATCAAGGCGGCGCAGATCGGGGGGCATGACAGTGATTGGTTTCTGGCCCGCGCAGGGGACTACAAGGCAAAAGGTCAACTTCACGATGCCTGGTTTTATTTTCTCGAAGCTCGCAGCCTGATTTCACCTCTGCCCTTCATGAGCACTTTGGCCACCGATAAACTCTTCGATGAAGCGCAGGCTGCGCAACCTGCTGATATGCCGGCAGCCGGCAAAACAGCAGATCTTGCGACTCCGACGGCAACCTATAAACTCACTGCCGTTTTTCCCGAACTCGTGGGCAACGATCTGGACCTGATCGTGAAGTATCAATCGGCGAACGTCGACAACACCAACGTGGCTTATCAGGACAACGTGAATGTCATGAAAGCCCTGGTGACAAAGTATCCGGAATTGCGCGACGCATTCACCGCCGTGGTGGCTCGCGCTGTGGATGCCAGCGGCCGCGACTACGGCACTCTGCTGGCCATGAAAGATATTAAATAAGCAACGTCGCCGTGAAATAGCTTGCCGCGGCGTCCTCGCGCACGCACCGGTCCGGCGGGAGGAAGCATCACTCTACAATCGCCAGCACATCTCCCGCGTTCACCGCAGCCCCTTCGCTGGCGAGAATCTTCTGCACGGTCCCTTTCTTCGGCGATTTGACCTCGTTCTGCATCTTCATCGCCTCCACCACGAGCACTCCCGCGCCCGCTTCGACTTCCGCGCCCTGACTCACGAGCACGCGCACGACTTTGCCCGGCATGGGAGCGACCAGTTTTCTGGGGCCATGGTCATCGGCAGCCCGCATTCGTGAGCGCAGCGACCTGGGATCGCGAACCTCTGCCGCGAATCGGACGCTGCCCACCCAAAGATGCATCTCGCCGCCAACGCGCTCGCACTTCACTTCATAGGCTTTGTTGCCAATCCGCAGAGAGAGCACATCCGGCCGCGCCAGCACCGCATCCATTGCGATCTCGCGGCCATCGAGGCGGCACGTCCACCGTCCCTCGACCTGAGTAAGGTCCAGCCGGTGATTGTTGCCGTCGATGGAAATTTCGTAAGTCATCAGAAGCAGCGGTCAGTCGCGTGTGGCCCGTTGCCGTCGCAAAACGGCATCGCAGTTCGGAGACAAGGGTCCATCAGTGCAGGCCTTCCCGATGGGCCGCAATCTTCCATTTGGAAACAGAATTCGCCTTAGGCGGCGAGCCATCGGTCCCGGCCCGCTCGCCCGCTCCTGCCGCGGATTGTCCGAGCGCCGCAAACATCCCCGCGGCGATAACGGCAGCCTCGATCGCCTGCGGATCGGCCGGCGAGTCCCCCTGCTCGTCTCTTTGCTTGAGTAAGCGGTCGAGAAAGCCGGTATCGATCTTCCCCGCGCGAAATTCCGGATTGCTCAGAATGCGCCGGAACAGCGAAATATTGGTCTTGATCCCGCCCACGAAATATTCGTTCAGAGCGCGCTGCAGGCGTCCGATCGCCTGATCGCGGTCCGTGCCGTAGCCAATCAGCTTGGCCAGCAAGGGATCGTAATCCATGGGGACGGTCCAGCCCTCGTACATGCCGCTGTCGCGCCGGATTCCCGGCCCGGAAGGCAGCAGCAAAAGCGTGATCCTGCCCGGACTGGGGAAATAGTTGTTGTCGGGATCCTCCGCATAGATGCGGCATTCGATCGCGTGCCCGCGAATCTGCACCTGATCCTGAGTAAACGGCAGGGGTTCGCCATTGGCAATATGAATCTGCAGATGCACGAGGTCGAGACCCGTGACCAACTCGGTCACCGGATGCTCCACCTGAAGCCGAGTGTTCATCTCCAGAAAATAGAAATTCTTTTGCTGGTCCACCAGGAACTCGACCGTGCCTGCATTGGTGTATCCCGCCGCCTGGGCCACCCGCACCGCGACCTCGCCCATCTGACGCCGCATCTCGGGATCGACGATCGGCGAAGGCGCCTCCTCCACAACCTTCTGATGCCGCCGCTGCAGGGAGCACTCGCGCTCGCCGAGATAGACGGTGTTACCGTGCTCGTCAGCCAGCACCTGCATCTCGATGTGGCGCGGATTGAGAATCGCTTTCTCGACGTAGACCTCGCCGTCGCCAAACGAGCGCTCAGCCTCGCTGCGCGCGCCTTCCAGCGCGGACTTGAGCTCCGCCGGAGCGTGCACCAGGCGCATCCCCTTGCCCCCGCCGCCGGCTGCGGCTTTCAACATCACGGGATAGCCGATGCGCGCCGCTACTTGCTCAGCCTGCTCGTACGATTCGAGGCCGCGCGAGGTACCGGGAACGGAGGGGACGCCTGCGCGCTCCATGGCCTGGCGCGCCCTCGTCTTCGAACCCATGGCGTCCATTGCGGCGGCCGTGGGCCCGATGAATTTCACTCCTGCATTGGCGCACGCCCGCGCGAACTTGGCGTTCTCAGAAAGAAACCCATAACCGGGATGGATGGCATCCGCTCCCGATCGCTCGGCCACGTCAAGAATCTTCTGGATATTGAGGTAAGACTCGGAGGCGGCGGGCGCGCCGATGGGGTAGGCCTCGTCAGCCTTGCGGACATGCAGCGCCGCACGATCCACGTCCGAATAAACTGCGACGACCGCGATTCCCATTTCGTGGCAGGCACGGATCACCCGCACTGCAATCTCGCCCCGGTTCGCGATGAGAATCTTCTTGAACATTAGGATGTAGCAGCGCCGGCGTTTTTCCCGCGGTCGCACGGGCGTCCGCGCCCGCGCCTGTCCGCGCCGAGCAGCGCTGGCCGAACCGGATATTGTACTGGACAGGCGCACCCGGTGGCGTCCTGGAGAGCTCGCGGAACGGATGCAGCCGAGTCGCCCGTTGTATGATCAACCGACCGCGACTGAATGCGCAGCATGCCACGCTCCGAAGTGTCGAGCCAAACCGCCCTGCCCATACCGCAGACCACGCCGGGCAAGCTGCACTGGCTCTCGCTCCTTCTTTTGCTCGCGGCCAGCATCGCCGTCCGCATGTACTGCCTGTCGTGCAAACCTTTCTGGTTTGACGAGTGCTACAGCGTTGAACTGGCGCTCATAGGCAGGCGCAATTTTCTGCGATTGTTGTGGTGGCGCGAAGCCAACATGTCGCTCTACTACGTGCTGCTGCGCCTGTGGCTGCATTTCGGCCAGAACCCTTTTTTTATCCGGAGCCTGTCGGTCCTTGTCGCTGTCGCCACGCTGCCGGCGGTGTACTGGCTCGCCCGCATGCTGTACGACCGCCGCGTCGCATTGATTGCGGCGGCCCTGCTCGCGTTCAACGCTTATGACGTCCGCTATGCGCAAGAAGCACGCAGCTATGCTTTGTTTGTCCTGCTGGCGACGCTTTCATCCGCCATCCTGGTGGCATTGTTGCGCGAACCCACGCGGCGCAAGCGAGTGAGTTATGCCATCGTCGCGGTGCTCTCCGTTTACGCACATCTCTACGCGCTGCTGTTGATTGTGGCGCAATGGATTGCAATGAGCCTGGTTTCGCGCTCCGCATTCTCCTCCTCCGAGCTCACGAATTCCCGAAACTCCCAACTCGAAGCTGGAAATGTAATTCGCGAGATGCGGCGGGTGTGGACCGTCATCGCCGTTGCGGTCGCACCCTTGCTGATCTTTGTGGCCAAAACTGGCGCTGGGCCTATCCGCTGGATTCATCGCCCCGGCCTGCGCGATGTACTGGCTTTCTTCGAGCATTTGGCCGGGAGTGATCATGGGATTCTGCTCGTGGTTCTTGCCGCCGCCTGCCTGGCCGCAATTATTCCGGCTCGAAACCGTCTCCTGAAGCGGAATCAGGAGTGGGGAACGTGGCGATGCCAGTTTCTGCTGATCTGGCTGCTCTTCCCGGTCGTCCTTACGATCGTGCTTTCATTCGCGCGGCCGGTCTTCTTGGGCCGCTACATGATCTTCTGCCTGCCCCCTCTGTTGATTCTTGCCTCTGCCGGACTGGCGAGATTACAGCGGTGGTGGCTGCTTGCGCTCGCGCTCAGCGCAATCCTGCTGCTTTCGGCGCAAGGAATCTCTTTCGTCTATGGCCATGACTTTGACAACGAGCGCGATGCATCGGGAGCCGCGACGAACTTCATTCTCGACCATGCCCAGTCCGGGGACGGCGTCATCTTCCATATCGCCGCCACCCGCGTGCCTTACGAGTTTTTCCGCTCGCTTCGTGCTGGACAAAACACCGCCAGCGCTCAATTCACAGCAAGCTTCGGTCCCGAGATTCTTTACCCAAGGCATGCGGCCGGACTCGATTACCGCGACTTCACCGGCAAGCCCACCGCTGACTTGCTGCACAGCCTAACGGCAGGCCATCCGCGGGTGTGGGTCATGCTCATGGACAACGGTCCCCGCGGAAAGCCCGATCCGACGACCGTGATGCTCAGCCAAGTTCTCGCGGAGTCTTTTCCCCAAGTGCAGCGCTGGCAATTTCCCCTGGTCGAAGTGCGCCTGTACAGCAAACCTTGAGTAGGTCAAGATGACGCTCCATCGAGAGAAATAGAAAAGCCCTCCGCGGGTGCGGAAGGCTTTCCCCGAAGCCAGAACCTGAACTATTTGGATTGGTCCATCGTGATTCCACCCTGGCTCTGCGCAGCCTTTTCGGCTTTCGCTTTCTTGACCCGCAGAGTCTCGTCCACCCAGTGATCGGCGGTTTTCAGATCTTCGGTGCGGGCATCCAGATCGTCGCACTCCACATCGGCCCGTTCCCGGTACATCAGGTTCATGTAAGCCATGGCATCGTCGTAGTCAGGGCGAAGTTGAATTGCCTTGTTCAGACTGTCAATGCCCTCCTGGATATACGGCGTGTTCTTTTCCTTCAACTCTTCGCAGACTTTTTTCTGGTCTTTGTTCTTGGCGTTCAGGTGCTCGTCCGGCTTCATGCCCAGTTTGGCGCGCTCTTCCATGCGGGGCTGGTAGCAGGCGGTCCAATCGATCACGCCGATTGAATAGTAGGGCTCGGGATCGTTCGGATCAGCCTCGGAAGCCAAGCGGTAATACTTCTTCGCGTCCTCCCACTTCTTCTCGTTCAGATAGAGGTAAGCGATGCCTTTCGCGCTGTTGACCTTCTGCTCGCGCGAAGGCTTATCGTCGATGACTTTCTGATATTCGTCGATGGCCTGCTGCGCCGTTCGCATATTATCCGGCGAATCCACGCCCGGAATATATTGCGAGACAAATGCGGTCGCAAGATACATGCGGGCGTTGATCAAGGAAGGATCCAGCCGCACCGCTTCCTGAAAGTGATCGATGGCCTGCTCGTAATGGTTGTCCTTGTAGGCCTTGACGCCCTTGTTGAGCTGGTCGCGTGCCCGGAGTTTGTCGCACCCTAGAGAAGATATGAGCGCCAGCCCTAGCGCAGCCAGCGTTAGCATTCTTAAGTTCTTATTCATTGCGGTATAAGTCTCCCTCGCCACAGCATCCTAGGCCCAGAGACAGCGATTTGACAAGCAGAGCCTCCGGCGGCACGGAAGCGGGACGCCTCCGTGCCGTGGAGCGAATGAGAAGAATACGGCTCCGGGCCTTACTGGACGGGCAGTTCAGCTGCCCGCTTCGATCTTCGCGGTAATCAGGCCGACTTTGTCCACGCCGGCAGCATGGGCAATATCGATCACGTTGGCAACGTTGGCAAAGGGAACCGAATCGTCTCCCTTCACGAACATGACCTTCTCCGCGCGCTGCTTGTAAATGTCAGTCAGGCGGCCTTGCAGATTGTCCCAGGTTGCGTCTTCATTGTTGATCTTTACGCCCGGTTCCTGCCCTGCGCCGCGGTCGATTAACTGAACCACGATGGTGCGGTCAGGAGTGTTGTTCTTGGGCGCGTTGGGTGGTGGCGGCTGAGGAACCAGCGCATCCAGCCCTTTCGGCGTAACCGGCGAGATCACCATGAAAATGATCAGCAACACCAGGAGCACATCGATGAGCGGCGTAACGTTAATGTTCGCATTCTGGCCCCCGCTGGGGCCTACTGCCATACCCATGACCGTTCTCCTTTTACTGTCCCGCCGCCGGTGGTGGTGGCGGAGGTGTACTTGTCTTTCTCTGATCCGTGAGCAAGCCCAAGTCATCGACTCCGGCAGCCCGGACGGCGTCTACAACCTGAACCACGCCTCCAAAACGGGTCCGCATGTCCGCTTTCACGTACACGCGTTTATCCGCCTTGTTCGCCAGGCGGTCCTTCACTTTTTCTGTCAAGCTCTCGACCTGAATCTGCTCGCTGCCGAAGTAGACCTTGTTGTCACGCGTGATGGAGACCAGCAAGGCGTCTTCTTTGTCGGCGTCCGGCATCTGCTCCGGGTTGTTCACCTTCGCCATGTCCACGCTGATGCCCTTCTGCAACATCGGCGTGACCACCATGAAGATGATCAGCAGCACCAGCATCACGTCCACCATGGGCGTGACGTTAATGTCGGAGTTGACCTTCGCTCCTTCGTTTCGTTTTGCAAGTGCCATTGAATTCCCTCGCTTGCGCGGCAGTCTGCGCTTTAGTGATCCGCCCTGCAGTTGGAGAGGTCCGGCGCTGGACCTCTCCAGCGCCGGACAAGCAACTCAGTGCGGAAACCAGACCTGGCGCGTTGCCGGCAGACTTTTACCGGCGAACGTCGCCGCGCTTCTTGAGGAAGTAGTCGATCAGTTCGCTGGACGAATTGTCCATCTCGACGTCGAACGCTTCCACGCGGCCGGTCAGGTAGTTAAACATCATGACGGCAGGGATGGCGACGAGCAGCCCGATGGCCGTCGTGACCAGCGCTTCCGCGATACCGCCGGCGACTGCTGCCAGACCGGTGGCTTTCGAGTTGTTGATGCCGATGAATGCGTTCAGAATGCCCATCACCGTGCCGAACAGTCCCACGAAAGGAGCGGTCGAGCCAATAGTGGCCAAGCCGCCCAATCCGCGCTTCAGTTCCGCGTGGACAATGGCTTCGGTGCGTTCCAGGGCGCGCTTCGAGGCTTCAATCGTTTCGCCGGGAATAGCTCCGGGGCTGTCCTGGTGAGCTTTGAATTCCATCAGGCCGGCGGTAACAACCTTGGCCAGGTGGCTCTTCTTGTTGCGCTCGGCTACCTTGATCGCTTCATCGATGCGGCCGTCGCGCAGCGCTCCGGCCACGGCCGGGGCAAAAGCGCGCGATTGCTTGCGCGCCGCGCTATAAGCCATCCAACGATCGATCATCACACCGATGGACCAGCCCGACATGATGAACAGGATGAAAACCACGGTTCGAGCAACCCATCCCATTGCCTTCCACAAGCCCAATGGATCGGTCGCCATGGCGCCGCCCTCCTGCACTATCCAGGTGGCTGCGGCGGGTACGTGACTGAGAATGACTCCTGCGTGAGTTGCCAACATGAGTTGCTTTTTCCTCCTAGGAACTCTCTACCTGCTTGGACACTTTGATGCACTTTGCGGTGCCAACCGCTGGCTGAATCTGCCGGCGATTGTGCGGCGTGCGCGCACTCAGCGCACTCGCCGGCAATGTGGGGACAGCCACGTCGGCTGTCGGGCAGAGCCAAGCTCCGCACTGATACCGGCCAGTGAAAGCTCGTCCGCACAGCCGAATGCGGCCGTGCCCACATGCCTGTTGCTCGTTCTAGCCTCCGGCCAGCGTGAAATTCACTTGCACCGTGGTCTCAACTTCGACCGGTTCTCCGTTGAGCAAATAAGGCTTGTACTTCCACTGTTTCACGGCTTCGATCGCAGCCGGAGCCAGCATCGGGTGCCCGCTGACTAACTGCAGGTTAATGATGTTGCCTTCCTTGCTGATCTCGGCCTGCAGGATCACCGTTCCCTGAATGCGAGCCTGACGTGCCAGCGGCGGATACTGCGGCGGAACCTTGCGTACCAGAAGTCCCGATTGTACGCCCGATGAAACGCGCACACGCTGCGGGGTGGCGACCTTCGGCGCCACGGTGGGGACAGAGCTAAGAATGCTGCCCATCACGCCGCCCATGGATCCGCCCGGCACACCGCCGGGAACGCCGCCGACGACGCCCGTCGTCGCCATCGCCGGCGGCGGAGCCTCGTCTTCCTTAATCATCTGAACTTTCTTTGGAATCTTGGTGGGGGTGCGCAGTTCGCCATTCACGATGTCGGTCTGAATCTGCTTCACGATTTTGACCGGAGCTGCGGCTGGCGGAGGAGGCGGTGGCGGTGGCGGGGGGGCCACCAGGAATGTCATCAATTGCTGCTTGGGCAAGGCTTCGGTGAAAATCAGCGGAATCAGCACCATCACGCCGATGATCATTACTTGCAGCACGAACGAGATAAGCGACGTCCATCCGCGTCTCGTCTTCAGCTTGCCGCCGGACTCAATCAGGCTATCTTCAAACATTGTGATTCTCCCCAAACGTCTTCAGACCCCTACGATTTTCTTAGACACCGAACGCTTCTCCTTTGCTCCCAAAATCTGTCGCGCCCAGGGGTCTTTTTTCGACCGAAACCGGCGCGTCGAGCAAACCTCCTAAACCTTACATAAGAAGGCCTAAACCAATGATTTAAAGGACGCCATCGGGTAACTTACCTACCTTTTGCCCGGCATGGCGACCGGACGCTTTCCTTTTTCCACCCGCCAATCCTGGTAGGCCACCAGAATGGGGGCTGCAATCGCAATCGACGAATAGGTCCCGATTAAGATGCCAATTACCAGTGCGAGGCTGAATCCGCGAAGCACCTCGCCGCCGAACACGAAGAGAGCAAGTACAGTAAGGAACGTAAGGCCCGCTGTCAAGATGGTTCTGCTTAAGGTCTGATTAATGCTGCGATTCACGATATCGGACAGCTTCTCGCGCCGCATGAGTTTAATGTTTTCCCGGATGCGGTCAAATACCACGATCGTGTCGTTATTAGAGTAACCAATCAGCGTCAGGATGGCGGCGATCACGGTCAGGGAAATCTCCGTATTCGTCAGAGAAAACGCCCCTACGGTGATCAGCGTATCGTGAAACACCGTAATCACCGCCGCCACTCCATAAATCCATTCGAATCGGAATCCCAGGTAAACCAGCATTCCCAGGAGGGAATAAAGTGTAGCCAACCCAGCCTGCGTCCGCAACTGGCCGCCCACCTGAGGGCCCACGATTTCGACGTTGAAGACGGCGAAATCCGAGAGGAAAAAACCCTGAGGAATCACGGCGGCGACCGCCGGATCCACGCCGGGCGCGCTTTTCAATTGATCGAGCGAATTGAATATTCCGAGCGATTTCCGGTAATCCATGATGGCCTGGGCCTGGGCCGTGTATTTCTGATCGGCGTCGGTGCCCAGGCGCATAGGATCTTTATCCATCAGGAAATTCTTGACGGTCAACAAGCTGGCATTATTCAGATCGCAGGCATCGACATTGGCCGCGCCGCACTGCACGCTTGCTGGAACATTGGTTTCCAGGGCCCGAAAGATCTTTTCCTTGCCCTGGTCGAGCGCCGTTTCACTGGTCTCGCGGACATCGAGGTCGATGAGGACTTCGTTATACGAGGCCAGGTCGTAGGGCTGAAGTTTGGGATCGTGCAAGCCGGCGCGATCGAGCAAAGTGCGCACTTGCTTAAGATCCGGCTTGTGCGCGAACTTCACATACACCAGCGTGCCGCCGCGGAAATCCACGCCCCACGGGATGTGATGCCAGAACAGCATCGAACACACTCCCGCGACGCTGAACACCAGCGAAAAGGCGAGAAAATACCACTTCTTCCCAAGAAAATCGATGTTTACGTTATGAAAGAACTCCACCGGTTTGTCTAGCCCCTTATCTTAAGAACCATTTGGTAATTGGGAAATTTGGCAATTTTGTAATTGAAAACCGTCCGCACTGCCGCGTTTTCAAATTTCCAAATTACCAAATTCCCCAATTACTCAATCTCTAAATGCTCAACGCTTCCCCGCGCTGCTTGTGGCTGAGAACCCATTCAAAAATCGTGCGCGACACGAACACTGCCGTGAACAGGTTGGCCAACAAGCCGAACGTGAGCGTGGTGGCAAAGCCTTTCACCGGGCCCGTGCCGAAGATGAACAGGATGGCCGCAGAAACGATGGTGGTCACGTGCGTATCGACGATCGTGATCCAGGCATGGCTGAAGCCCTGATCTACGGCCGACGGCGGCGTCTTGCCATTGCGCAATTCTTCCCGGATACGCTCAAAAATCAGCACGTTCGAATCCACGCCCATGCCGACCGTCAGAATCACTCCGGCAATTCCCGGCAAAGTCAGGGCGACATTCACTCCGGCAATACTCGACCAGCCGAGGAATCCGAGCAGAATGATCAAGTTCATGATCAGCGCCACGTCCGCATTGATGCCCGCTCCGCGGTAATAGATGAGCATGAAAATCAACACCGCAACCATGCCGATGACCGCTGCGCGCACACCCGAGCGAATCGAGTCTGCGCCCAGCGATGGTCCGATCGTCTCCTCCTGCAGGTAGCTGATGCTGGCCGGCAGTGCGCCCGAGTTCAGGATCATCGCCAGATCTTTGGCGGACTGAGCGTCCATGTGGCCGCGAATCTCCACTTGATCGCGGATCGGTTCGTCAATCGTCGCCACTTCCCTGACCTTGCCATCCAGAACTACGCCCAGGCTGTCCTTCACGTGGGCAGACGTAAACGCAAAGAAGCGCTGGCCGCCCTCGCCAGTCAGCTGGAAATTCACATCCGGCTGCCCATTCTGATCTGTGGTGGGGCTGGCATGGCGCAAGTCTTTGCCGGTGATCGCAGAAACCCGCGAGACGAAAAACCACTGCTGGCCCTCGGTGCTTCCGCCCAGCGTATTGCCCGGCAGCAGCATCTGGTCAATGGGGACGATGCCGCCCTTCTCCTGCAGCGCCGCCTGCTCACTCGGGTAGGGCCCGCCGATCACCTGCTTGATCTCGAGCATGGCGGTATTCTGCATGATTTCCTTCACCCGCTCCGGATCGTCCACGTCCGGCAACTGCACCAGGATCTGGTACTGTCCCAGTCCGTGTTCCTGAATGGTAGGCTCACTCACGCCCAGAGCGTCCACGCGGTTCCGGATCGTCTCGATGGCCTGCGTCACCGCCCGGTCCTTGAGCTCGCGGAGGCTCGAGGGTTTCATCGCCATGTTCCAGGTGTTATTGGGACCACCGGTAAGGTCATACTCGGGCAGGCGCTCCTGCACGATGCTGATCAGGTCCGTGCGCGCCCCCGGCTGGATGCCCTTCAGCACAAGGCGGTCGGGATTGTTTTGCGGATCGGGCTGCGAAATATCCGAATAATCGATCTTATGCGCGCGCAACTGATCCTTCAGCACCTCGATGGCGTTCTGCGCGTCCACATTGACCGCATCGTTGACGTGCACCTGCAGGATCAGGTGGGTTCCGCCCTTCAAATCGAGCCCTAGATGAATGTGATCGGCGAGCGCGTCCAGCAATCCATGCCCTGAGAGGCTTTTCGGAATGCCGAAGATTCCGAATAGGAAAAACAATGTAGTGCCCGCGATGATGACCAGCTTCCAGACAAGATTCTTGTTCATATGAATTCAGTGGCCGGTGGCGAGTGGGGGGTGACCAGTCTGGCAACTGATCACTGACCACCGGCCACTTATTTTGTCTTCACTTCTTCTTCCGTCGTGCTGACCTGCGTGACCGAAGCCTTGGTCACTTCCAGCAGCAGATTTTGCGGGGGAACCCGCAGGTGAATGCAGTCATCCTTAAGCGCCATGATGGTTCCCCGCAGGCCGCCGCTGGTGGTCACCTTATCCCCGGTCTTGAGCCGATCCAGCATGGCTTGCCATTTTTTCTGGCGGCGCTGCTGGGGCATAATCAGCAGAAAGTAAAAAATGGCAAAAATGAAGATGAGTGGCGCGATTCCGAGCCATCCCATACCACCGCCACTGCTTTGCACAGCCAAAATGTATTGCATGCTCGTTTGAGGTCTGAGCGGATGGTTTCCGCGAAACAGAGCCCGCGCCCATCAGCGCCGCGGGAGTTGTTATGTCACCACGGGATTTGGATCGACTTCTGCCGGGTTTCACGGCATCAGGCTTGAATCCAGGGAGCGCTTCCCATCCATCCTACGCCTCCGGTTGCGACCAGACACCAGAAGGAAAACGGGACACTTCCCCAAGTGAGATAGAATGCCGCACGCGCTGCATAGTGTCAAGGTAGAAACTCAGGTTGTGGATCGTGTTCAAGACCTGCGCCAATACTTCGTTGGATGCATAAAGATGCCGCAAGTAGGCCCGCGAGTAGCGCCGGCACACGCGGCAGCCGCAATTCGGATCGAGCGGACCAGAGTCCTGCGCGTACCGCGCCTGCTTGATCGAGACCTTGCCTTCCGACGTAAACAGCAGCCCGTGCCGCGCGGCCCGGGTGGGCAGCACGCAATCCATCATGTCCACGCCCAGGCTGGCATACTCGACAATTTCTTCCGGAGTCCCCACGCCCATCAGGTAGCGCGGCTTGTCCTTCGGGAGATGCTCAAGCGTGGATTCGACAATCTCGCGGGTAAGCTCCCGCGGCTCGCCCACGCTCAGCCCTCCGATGGCGTAGCCAGGGAACCCGATCTCAATCGTGCGCTCGGCCGATTCCTTGCGCAGTCCCCGATCCATCCCACCCTGCACAATGCCGAATAAGGATTGGTTCATTTCGGAATTTGTGGGGACAGCCGCCACCGGCTGTCCGGCGGAGCGAAGCTCCGCAGCGTCCCTGGCGAACTCGCGCTCGCCCGCACAGCCGATGGCGGCTGTGCCCACAGGAACCTTGCCGGAAACCGGCTGCCACGGAACTTCCCGCTTATGCTCCTCGAAATATTTCTTGCAGCGAGCCGCCCAGCGCGCCGTCAGCTCCATCGACTGGCGCACGCGCGCCGGATCGGCCGGGTACTCCGTACACTCGTCGAAGGCCATGATGATGTCCGCGCCCAGCCCGATCTGCGCCTCAATGGCGCTCTCTGGGGTGAAAAAGTGAGACGAGCCGTCGAGATGCGAGCGAAACGTCACGCCCTCTTCCGTGATCTTGCGCAATTCGCTCAAGCTGAAGACCTGGAATCCACCCGAGTCGGTCAGAATGGCGCGCCGCCACGACATGAACCCGTGCAACCCGCCCATCCGCCGCACCGTTTCGACGCCGGGCCGAAGGTAAAGATGGTATGTGTTGCCGAGAATGATGTGCGCGCCCAGTTCTTCGAGAATGTCCTGGGGCACACCCTTCACCGATGCCACAGTTCCGACCGGCATAAACACCGGCGTCTCAATTGCGGCGTGCGGCGTAATCAACCGCCCGCTGCGCGCGTTACCGGCGATTTTTTCACGATGAAACGTAATAGACATCCCGAGAGGATTGTAGCAATGGGCAGCGCCCATCCTGACCGTTGAACCGCTTCGTCACCGCCGATATAGGATCCACCGATCATTTAACCTGTGCGTTGAAACTGGTTGGGATGCAGTTTCAGGCCCTGGAATCTGCTACCATAATCGCTTGGCGAGGTTGCCATGCCCCAATATGTGATCGAGCGGGAAATCCCCGGACTGGGTAAGTTATCGGATGCGGAACTGCAGGCCGCCGCCAGAAAGTCGGTCGGCGTGTTGAGGGAAATGGGACCGGAGATCAAGTGGCTGCACTCCTATGTCACCGGCGATAAACTCTATTGTGTGTACGTGGCGCCGGATGAGGAAACGATTCGCGAACACGCGCGCCGCGGAGGGTTTCCGGCGAATCGCATCTCGGCAGTGCGGCGCATGATCGATCCGGACACCGCAAATTGATTTAAGCAGAGTCTCGAGTTCGAACCGCGGGTTTGGTGTCGCAGTTCAGCGCCTCGTGGACGGCTTGCTCGACCGGCATCGCCCAACCTTCCATCCACGCCGTCAGACCCGCAGCGTTGCCGAGAGTTCGGCGGGCAAATTCCAATGCTTTCTCGAGCCTGCGTTGCTCGGCGGAGATGAGTGGAACCCCCAAGCGCTGGCGCAGCGCGGCGGCGGCTCCTGCCAGATGCAGCGATTGCTCGGGGTTCGATTGAGCAACGGCGCTTACGGCAAGACATTCAAGCGCCCTCGCGATGCCACGTTTGTGGCCCAGTTCCTGGAACATGTTGATGCTCTCTCCGTAGAGACGACGCGCCTCCACAGTGTTGCCTTGATCGCAGCTGAGACTTGCCAGATCGGACAGAACGCTTGCGATCCCCCAGTTGTCCCGCAGACGGCGAAACTCTGCCAGGCTCTGTTCACAATAGGAACGCGCCGCGACCAAATCCGCTTTTTGCCGGGCGACGTCGCCCAGGTAATTAAACGTCCAGGCGACACCGGCGCCATCCCCGATCTGACGGAACCTGGTCAGACACTCGTCGTACAGGGAGGATGCGTGTTCATAATCGCCCTGCAGCTTCCTCACGCTGGCAAGGTTGCTGAGGGCTCGTGCGATGTTAGTGGGATCGCCAAGTTCCTTCCATATTGCGACACATTGCTCAAAGAGTGAGGATGCGGAGGCGAGTTCGGCACGATCGCGAGCATTGACGGCCAATGCGTTGAGCGCAACGGCAACCCCGGCCTTATTGTTGAGCCTCGCACAAGTCTCGAGGCTCTCTTCGAATAGCGGCTCGGCATAGCCGAAATCGGTCTGGGCCGCGGCCAGAACGGCGCCAGCGAACAGCAGGCGCGCCCGCAGCTTGGGACGCGCCGCAGATCCTTCCAACGCCAGTAGTCGGCCGATAGCGTCACGGCCCTGCGTAAGATGCTCCCGCGTTTCCCAGAAACGGAACAAGGCGGTGCCGAGGCGCATTCCCCATTCGGCATCGCCCGTTTTGATCAGATAATCAATGGCCATGCGGAAGTTGTCGTGCTCAACCTCGAATCGGTCGAGCCATTCCGGTTGAGCGGCAATGTCCTCGGCCCCTTCTTCGGCAAGCACCAGGTAGTATGCGGCATGGGCCCGGCGGACCAAGGATTCGTCGTTGCCCTCAGCGAGGCGCTCGAGAGCATACTCCCGAATGGTGGACAGTATCACGAAGCGGGTTTCCTTGTCCGCTTGCTCCACCTGCTGGGCCAAGCTCTTGTCGACCAGAGAAGCCATGCCGTCGAGGACGTCGAGGCCGAGATCGGTTTTGGTGTCGCATACCGCTTCGATGGCTTCCAGGGTGCAGCCTCCGCTGAAGACCGAGAGCCTCCGGAACAAAGTTTGTTCAGCGGCGTTGAGCAAGCCGTAACTCCAGTCCACCGTGTTGCGCAGAGTTTGTTGGCGGGTGGGCAGATCGCGAGCGCCGCCAGTCAGCAGGTTCAAACGACTTTCGAGGCGCGCCAGCATGGCGGAGGGCGAAAGCAGCTTGATACGGGCCGCCGCCAATTCAAGGGCGAGAGGCAGGCCGTCAAGGCGCGAGCAAATGGCCGCCACTGCGGGCGCGTTTTCGTTGGTGAGGGCGAATTGGTGCTTTACCGCCTGGGCTCGCTCCACAAACAGCGCGATCGCGGGAAGACGGGAAAGCGCTTCCAGACGGGGGATGGCCTTGAGGTCGGGCAGAGCGAGCGGGGGCACCGGAAATTCATGCTCACCGTAGATATGAAGCGGCGCCTGGCTGGTGACCACGACCTTGAGCCTGGGGCTGGCGGTAAGCATTTGCGCCACCACCGGCGCGGCGGCGATGAGATGCTCGAAGTTGTCGAGCACGAGCAGCATCGGCTGGCTCAGGCCGCCCAGGTACTCCATCAAGTTTTCCTGCGGTGAGGAATTTCCGGTCTCGCGCACGCCCATGGCTTGCGCGATCGCGGAAGCAATCAAGCCTCGTTCGCCAATGGCCGAGAGGCCGACAAAACAAACACCGCCGGGAAACTGGCTGGCGATTTCGCCCGCGACTTGCAAGGCGAGCCGTGTCTTGCCGATGCCGCCCGGACCGGTGAGGGTGAGCAGGTGTACGTCAGCCCGGCAGAGTAGCTGACGGAGATCATCGGCTTCGCGTTCGCGACCAATGAACGCGGTGCGCTGCGCCGGCAGGTTGTTGGGGCGAGGTTCCGGTTCCCGGGCGGGGGTATCGGCAACGCGGTCGCGCACCGCCGCCAGGTCGCGAGCCAGATCCCGGGTGGAGGCGTAACGCTGCTTCGGATCCTTGGCGAGGCAGCGCTCTACGATCCAAACGAAAGGGGCGGGCGCCGCCAGCGTTTTGGCCGCGAGGCGCTCGGGCTCATCGCGCAGGATTGCGGCCGTGGTTTCCGCATGAGTTTTCTTCTTGAACGCGGGACTTCCGGTGGCCATTTCGTACAGCACCGATCCAAAGGAAAACTGGTCGGAACGAAAGTCCACTTCTTCGCCGGTCGCCTGCTCCGGCGACATGTATCCAACCGTGCCCATCACTGTTCCATGCTCGGTGATGGTGGTGCTTGAATCGGAGCTGCCGCGGTCGGGTTTAACAAGTTTCGCCAGGCCAAAATCCAGCACCTTTACGGTTCCATCGCTGGAAACCATCAGGTTCTCGGGTTTCAAATCGCGATGAACAAGCCCGATCTCGTGGGCCTTGGCCAGACCGTCGGCAATCTGCGCCGCGATGGCCACCGACTTGCGGAATGGAATTGCCCCGGAGGCGAGCAGGGCACGCACAGTTTTCCCCTCCACCAGTTCCATCGCGATGTAGCGGGTGCCATTCACGTGCCCGAACTCATAAATCGTGACGATGTTGGGGTGATTGAGCGCGCTGGCAGAACGGGCCTCCTTCTCGAAGCGCGATAAGGTTTCCGGATGAGAACAGCGATCCAGAGGCAGGGTCTTGATTGCGACTTCACGATCGAGGCGCGTGTCTTTGGCGCGATAGACCTCACCCATGCCGCCAGCACCCAACTGCTGGAGGATCTCGTAACTGCCGAAGCGCGCTCCGGGCGTTAAGCCCGATTGCTCCGCACCTGACATGGGAGGTGGATTCATGGAAGTGTTGGCGTAACTCTCGTATGCCCAGGCGCAGCACTCCCGGCTGCGCAATTTCAAAATGAATTTAAGTCGCTGCTGCAGGCCCCAGGGCAGCACCCCTGCTGCGCATATAATATCCCAGATTTCTGGAGGGATTTAATGGATATTCGATCGCTGCAGCGCCCGCTGAAGGATCTGTACCGGCAAGACCCGGCCAGCTCTCGGATCACGCTGACAGCGCATGGCAGTCAGGCGGACGCACCGATCGCTTGTTCGGTGGATTTAGGGCGGGCGATCTACAAAGCGCAAGCGCACAAAGGAGTGGGTGGCGCCGGCACGGGAGCCTGTTCCGGGGATCTGCTGTTGGGTGCGTTAGCGGCCTGCGCGCAGATCACTTGCCAGATGGTGGCCGCGGCCATGGGAATACCCACCGAGGGCATTGACGTCACGGTCGAAGGCGATCTGGATCTGCAAGGAACGCTGGGAATATCGAAAGAGGCGCCCGTCGGATTTGAGAGCATCCGAGTTATTTTCGAGGTCCGGGCGCCGCAGGCAACGGCGGAGCAGTTAAGCGCGCTGCAGGCGAAAACGGAGCAGTATTGCGTGGTAATGCAGACCTTGCAGCATCCGCCGCGCATTGAGAACAAATGGAAGTAGGAAGAATTATCAGGACAGCCTGATCGTGCGAATGCGATTCGCCCGCGCGCGTCATCATGCGGAATCAGAAATCTGCAATGGCACGATCTCTCCGCGAACGCGCTTGGCCTCGACGATTAACCGTCCCACGCAGACGGGCAGCTTGAACCGCCTCGGCCCCGCGCTCCCGGGATTGAAATAAAGCACGCCATCGCGTGTCTCTTGCTTGGGCACGTGGCTGTGCCCGTAGACCACCGCCTTGAATCCGGCAGCCTCCGGTTTAAGATCGAGTTGCGCAATATCGTGCAGCACGTAAATGGAGATGCCTTCGATCTCGACCACTTCGATTTCCGGCAGCTTGCGCGCCCACGCTCCTTTGTCCACGTTGCCACGGACCGCGGTCACGGCTGCAATGGTCGCAAGCTGGTCGAGAATTCCCGGATCGCCCACATCGCCGGCATGAATGATGTGCTGCGATCCGCGCAAAGCCTCGAAGGCTTCAGGCCGTAGTAGCCCATGTGTATCGGAGATGACGCCGATGAGGATGGGAATTTTCAGTCCTCAGTTCTCGGTCTTCCGGTTTGCATTCATCAGAGCGTTCATCTCGGCGTGAGATGGCGCGCCGTCGAGGTTCGTGTACGTGCCCTGCGCTTGGAGTTCCGCCGCCAGCCGTCGCAGCAGCCCCATAGCCGCCCGCATCGGCCCTGAGCCCAGGCTGATCCGCTTTACGCCCAGCGCGGCCAGTTCCGCCACCGACGGCGAACCGGGTCCTGCGAGAATGTTGACCGGGCAAGCCAGATCGGCTACCAGCCGCCGGATCGTCTCCGCATCCCGCACTCCGGGAACGAATACGCAATCGGCGCCGGCATCGCGAAATGCGCTCAGCCGCCGCACGGTCTGGTCGTAACGCTTCGCGGGCTCGCCGACCTGCAACAGGTAAACATCGGTGCGCGCGTTCAGCACCAGCGGGACGCCCATCCGCTCGCAGGTCTCGCGGATCGCCCGGATTTTTTCCACTTGCAGCGGCAATTCGATCAGGGGATGCTCGGCGTCGCCGCTGGCATCTTCAAAGTTCATCCCAACCGCGCCGGCGTCAACGACGCCACGCGCCGTCCGAGCGGCATCTTCGGGCTTGTTTCCGTATCCCGCCTCGACGTCGGCGGTTACGGGAACATAGACCGCGCCGGCGATTTGAGCGACGGCTCTCAGCATCCGTTGGCCAGAAATCTGCTCCCCGTCGGGAAGACCGTGAGCAAAAGCGATGCCGGCGCTGCTCGTCGCAATAGCGGGAAATCCGGCCTGTTCAACAATGCGTGCGCTGGCCACGTCCCACACATTGGGCAGGACGAGCGGCTTCTTGCCCAGGTGCAGCGCCCGCAGCGTCTCTGCTTTGTTTCTTGCTTCCGGATTCGCCATATGCTGGCCTTGGATGCAATCAGCGGCTGCCGTTCTTCATCTTTTCGAGGAACCTGGAGACACGGATGACCGCGCGCCCCACCGTGCCGCGTCCAATTTCCTGGGAATCGTCCCGGGCAGTCACCCGCAAGGTATAGAAGCGGCCGTCGAAGGATTCGAGAACAGCCTGAGCCTTGATATGCGCGCCGATGCCGCTGGCCGCCCGATGCTCAATGTTGATAGAGGTGCCCACGGTGATCTCGTCGCCCTCACAGTAGGGCTGCAGCGCGCGAAACGCCGCCACTTCCATGAGGCGGATCATGTCGGGGGTGGAATAGACGGGAGGCAATCTCGGATCGTGCGCTGTGAGCGTGTGCTCAAGGGCGACGATCTCCTCGGCCTCGCCGCGACTGCCAATGGGAGCGTCTCTCAGTTCAACTCCTCCCCCCAAGAAAGCGAGCCAGGATTCTACAGAATCACTGGCTCAAAATCAGGTCGCCGATTTTCAGGACTCGAAGCTATGCGGCCGCGACCGCCATTCGCCGTGTTTCGATTCCGTCCAGCGCCTTCCAGAGCATGCGCGAGGCATTCTCCGCGGCATCCAGTGCGGCTTCGGCCGCTTCGGGATTTTCTGCAATGCGTTTCTGCAATTGCGTGCGCCAGACTCGCGAATGATAAACATCGGCGGTAGCGTGGAGCGCAAAATAGCCGCAGGTCTTGTCATCGGCGCCATACATGCCCCGCAGCCCGGCGTCTTTTTCTTTCGCGATGCGCGGGACTTGCGACTCGTAAGCGTAGAAAGCCGCCAGCGCTTCTTCTACCGACCCTTCGCTGGCCACACGATGGAAATGGCGAATCAGTCGGCGAATCTCCGGCACGGGCGTATGCCACTCCAAATTTCGGCTCGATCCCATGCCCTCGGCAAAGTCCAACCAAAGGTCGGAATGCGGGACCGAGTCCTTGCCGGGCTGGCCCTCGACTCCCTTTTCATCGCACAGATTGGCCAGCACCGCGCGGCGCAGGTCTCCATCTTCGAGGCGCAATCCCAGCGCCGCCAGATATGACGGAAACGCCTCCACATGGTGGAAATAATCCTGGGCATATTCGCGCAGGTCTTCGCGCGTCAGCTGTCCCGCCGACCACGCCTTGTAAAAAGGGTGGCAAAGCAGGTCATATTTCGCGATGCGTGTCTCCAGTTGCTCGAGAAATTCCGCAGTATTCATGACTTCTCCTGTGAACTGACGCGACAGGCCAATATACGGTCGAATCGCCAGGTCGGCAAGTGATAGAGATCACCACTCTGCGGCAAGTTGCTAAAATGAAAGCAGAAACAGTCGTAGGATTTCTGGGGTTCAGTTCCACACATCCTCCATGCAGTTCACGGAACAATTCGACGTAGTTGTGGTCGGCGCCGGACATGCCGGATGCGAGGCGGCCATGGCGGCTGCGCGCATGGGCCTGAAGACGGCGCTCTACACACTGAACGTTGATCTGATCGCGCAAATGTCGTGCAATCCGGCGGTCGGGGGGATCGCCAAAGGACATCTGGTGCGCGAAGTCGACGCTCTCGGCGGCATCATGGGAGAAATCACCGACGCGGTTGGTATCCAGTTCCGCCTGCTCAATACCTCTCGCGGTCCCGCCGTGTGGTCGCCCCGAGCGCAATGCGACAAGCAGGCTTACCGGCTGAAAATGCGAGAAGTCCTTGAGTCGCAGCCGAATCTGAAGATCAAGCAGGCGGAAGTGGCGAATCTGATTGCGGAGAACAGCGGTCAGCCCGCAGCCCTCAGCCCTCAGCAAAAACGGGAAGGGCAGGACTGCGCAGCCGCGGAGGGCCGCCGGGTGCTCGGCGTTCGCCTGCGCGACGGCCGTACCGTCGGCGCGCAAGCGGTCATCATCACCACCGGAACGTTTCTTAACGGCCTGATCCATTGCGGCGAGCAGCAGTATCCTGCTGGACGCTCGGGGGAGCCCAATGCCGTGCTTCTGGGCGAGGCCTTGAAGAAGCTTGGCCTGCGCGGATGCCGTTTGAAGACCGGCACTCCGCCCCGGCTCGATGGACGCACCATCGACTGGTCCCGCTTCCCGGTGCAGCCCGGCGATGAGGATCCCACGCCCTTCAGTTTCCGTACCAAGCGCGTCGCCCATCACGATTCGCAAGTCCCCTGCTACATCGCATGGACCACCGCCGAGACGCATCGCATCATCCGCGACAACGTCCACCGCTCGCCCATGTACAGCGGGCAGATTCAATCCATCGGCCCGCGCTATTGCCCCTCGATTGAAGACAAGATCGTGAAGTTTCCCGACAAGGAGATGCACCAGCTCTTTCTCGAGCCGGAAGGCCTGAACACGCACGAGATTTACGTCAATGGCATGAGCACGTCACTTCCGGTCGACGTGCAGCTGGCCATATTGAAGTCGATTCCCGGGCTAGAGAACGCCGAGATGCTCCGCCCGGGCTACGCGATCGAATACGACTCTATCGACCCGACCGAGCTGGAGCGGACGCTCGAAACTCGCAAGATAGCCGGACTCTTTCTCGCAGGCCAGATCAACGGGACCTCAGGATACGAAGAAGCGGCGTGTCAGGGCCTGATGGCAGGAATCAATGCGGCCCTGCAAGTGAAGCGCGATCCGCCGCTGATTCTCGATCGCACCGAGGCCTACACCGCCATTCTGATCGACGATCTCATCTCCAAGGGCACGAACGAACCGTATCGCATGTTCACGTCGCGAGCGGAATTCCGCCTGCACTTGCGTATTGATAACGCCGACCGCCGCCTGACTCCCCACGGCCGGCGCGTGGGCCTGATCTCAGATCAGGCATGGTCCGATTTTCAATTGAAGCAAGACCGGACTGCGCAGATAAAGAAGCTCCTGGAAAGCACGCGCCTCACGCCCGAAATGCTGTTAGAGCTCGCCACGGTCCACGGGGGGACAGCCGCCCCCGGATGTCCGGCCGAGCAAGGCTCGGCAGCGCTATTGTCCGCCTCGGGTCAGACGCTCGCCCAACTATTGAAGCGTCCGGAAGTCACAGTCGAACAACTCGTCCCTCTGTTGCGAAACCTGACCCCAGAATTTTTCTTCAGAGATTCTTCTGTGTCCCCTGTGGTGAAGCTCTCGTCCGAAGTCCGCAACGAGCTCAAGTCCGTCGAGACCGAAATCAAGTACGAAGGCTACCTGCTGCAGCAACAGCGAGCGATGGAGCGGCTGAAGAAATCCGAGCAGCACTCCATCCCCGAATGGTTCGACTACGGTTCGGTCAGCGGCCTTTCCCGCGAGATGCAGGAGAAACTGGCCAAGCTGCGCCCGCGCACCATCGGGCAAGCCTCCCGCATCCCGGGCGTAACCCCGGCGGCGGTGTCGCTGGTAAATGTTTATATCGAGATTCAGGCCCGCCGCCGCGAACAGGCCACTGCGCTGTAGTAAAGCCGCAGGATTTCAGTTCTGCCGAATCTGCAGTTGTTCCGCGATCTTGAGTTCGCTCTCCGCTTCTTCCTTCTTCCCCATATCGCGGTAAGCCTGCCCGAGCAACTGATGAGTAGTCGGGTTATTCGGGTCCATGGTTGCCGCCCGCCGCAATGCGCGGACCGCCAGATCGAACTCGCCTTTTTTCTCCAGGATCTTGCCCATCAAGATGTAAGGCCCGGTCGAGGTTGCGTCGAGCCAGATCGAGCGTTGCAGCACGCGCTCGGCGTCTTCGTACTTCTGCACGCGCGAATAGGCATCGGCGAGTTTGTAGTAGGTGGCTGCATGCGCCGGATTGATCGCAAGCTCCTTCTGAAATTCCGCAATCGCTTCCGGCAGCCGCGATTTGTAGATATACAGTTCTCCCAGCAGGAAGTGCACCAGCGGCAGTTTTGGATCGAGGGTCGCCGCTTTCTGCGCGTACTCTTCAGCCACGGGATCGTATTCCTGCCGCAACAGCATCCGTGCGGTGAATAAATAGGCCGCCGCCGAATCCCCCGGCACATCGAACATCTTCCCAAACGATTGGCGCGCCTGATCGTAGTTGCGGGTTTGGATGTAGCAGATTCCGAGAATGTAGGAGGCGTCCACATTCGCTCGCGAATACCATCCCTGCACTTTTTCCAGCAGCGGAATCGCCTCCGCGGGATGGCCGCCGAGGTAATACGAGATTCCCAGCAACTGGCTCGCTTCCTCGTTTGCGGGGTCCGCCGCCGTCGCTTTCTTCAGGTACTCGATCGCCTTGGGATAATCGCTCTTCTTGTAATAGGCGGCGCCCAATTCCAGAGCGAGGCCCTTGGTCGCGGGATCGCGCGCTTCCAGAGTCTGAAGTTCCGCGATGGCATCGTCGAGCTTTCCCTGCTGCGCCAATTTGCGAGCTTCGGCAAACTCCGCGGGCGCCAAGTGTGAAGGCGCAACGGACGGAGCCTCCGGCAGCGGCGCCTGCTGGGCTGCACCCGGCGACGACAAAATGACCGCGAACAGTATGAGCCACAAGGGTTTGAACTGTCGTTTCATTTCCACGCTCTTCCGGTACCGGTTTGGACGCGCCATGGCTGCGAGCTAATGCGCTCTCATTTGGTTCTCCAGTACCTGGAGATTTTCCTTCGCAATCGGCTGCGCAGGATCCATCTGCAGGGCGTGCTGAAAATGCGTCCTGGCTTCCGGATATTTTCCTAACTCAGCCAAAGCCACGCCAAGATTCGCTTCAACCGCCGCATCCTGCGGCTGCAATTGCAACGCGAACCGGAATTGCTCGGCTGCGGCCGCAAACTCGTCCTGGCCGGCAAGCGCAAAGCCCAGATTGTAGTGCGCGTCGAAGTAATCCGGCCGCGCTTGCAACGCGGTCTGCAAATATCCCAGCGCCCGGTCCGGATGCCCAGCCGCCACCAGCACCGCTCCCAGCGCATTGTTCCCGGTTGCGTCCTGAGGACGCAAGCGCACGGCCTCGGAAAATTCGCGGATTGCTCCGTCAAGATCGTGCTTCGCCTGCAGCATCGCGGCCAGATTGTAGTGGGCCTCGAAGTCGGCCGGATTTTCTTCAATATTGTGCCGCGACAACGCCTCCTGCAGGGCCATCCGCGGATCACCCTGCGCCGGATCGAAATTTACCGGCAGCACCTGCAGCCACAGGTGGCACATCTCGTCGGTCGACCGGTTGCCGCCGCGGACCCGGATCGGAGGATGATTCGGATTCATCGGATTCTGCTCCGAATTGTCATAGATGTAGCGCAAGCCGACGGTTGTCCCTTTCGGCAGAAGCACCGGCTCGGCATAGCGATAAACCGCCTGCCAGTTCAGATTCCATTGCGGAATGTGGATCAGCGTCCGCTTCGTGCCGTCGGGAAATGTGGCAAATGCCTGTATGTCCTTTCCCAGGTAATGCGCATGGGGATAAATCGCGAGCAGCTCTACATCGACGGGAAGCGTGAAATCATCGCTGACGGGGAAATTGCTGTCTCCCGGTGGAATGTCGAGCTTCACATCGTTCTCGAGCTGCAGCAGCATGGGAAATTTCGTCGCCGGATGCGAAGTGAAATACAGCCCAATGCTGGGCTGGATCACCTCTGGCTTTCCCGATGGCTGCAGATGCGTGTTCAGGACCAGGTCGGTTCCCTTGTCCAGCCGCAGTGCCATGCCCTCGGGCTCAACGTACGGAATCGTCCCGGGTTTCCAGAACAGCAGATGGCTATCGGGATCGAATACCCGCGAATCGATGCGAATCTCCATTCCGCCAAAACCGGCACCCGGCGCGATCTCGCGCTGGCGCGATGCGCCCTCGCGATCCACCAGAATATTGGCGTGGTGCACGTACTGCTTATCGCCGGGACGAATTTCGACCGCCTTCACCCACCGCGTCTCCTGGATGGGCACCCGGAAAATGAAATTCCAGTACGTGTCCGTTCCCTGGGGCGGAAGGACCAGCGGCTTCTCCGCCGTGAGAATCATGTCGGGCTTGCCCAGCCTCCAGCCCTCGACGAATTTCGGTTGCGGCGGCAGGTCGGCGGGATTGCCCTCCGCCTCGCCTTGTTCCACCCAGCGCGCAAGCAGGTTGATTTCCGCATCCGACAAGCGCATTTCATCGGCAAATTTCAATTTCTGCGGCGCGGGCAGCCACGGCGGCATGATTCGCGACCTGGTCACGTCGACAATCTGGTGCGCGTGCTTCTTTGTGTCGGAATAGGTCAGCAGCGAGAAGGGCGCGGCTTCCCCCGGCCGGTGACAGGTGGCGCAGGAGCGAAACACGATCGGCGCAATGCCGTGATTGAAGGTGACCGGCGCGCCCGCAGCGCCAGCTTGCGATTGCCCCGGAGCGGGCCGCGCCAATAGCGGAGCGATCACACCGGCGGAGGCCAACAGAGCCAGAACCCATCGCGCGCGCGTCGGGGAGTTTAATCCAGATCCGAAATGTAACATCCCACTCCCCTGACTTCGTGGTGCGCAACCGGACCGCCGGTCATTGCTGCGTGGATCGCATCGTCCAATTCATGCGTGGTGGGCGCTGGGCGCGCACGGGTCAAGTCGATGTACCAATCGTCAATCCGCCCGTCATAGACCAACTGACCCTTCCGGTCGAATACGGCAAACTCGGGCGTGATCTGCACGTGACCGAGCTTGACCAGGTCATGTTGGGGATCGCGCAGCACCGGCATTCGGTATCCGTACTCCGCCACCGATTTTCGGATCGCCTCAGAACTCTCGCTCTTATCGGGATACACCAGCCAGAAATTTGCGCTGTCCGCATAGCGCCTGCTGATCTGCTGGATCGCAGGAGCGTAGCGGCCCGAGACCGGGCAGTCCCGGCGCACAAAAACCAGGACGACGATCTTCCCGGAACTGGCGGCAAAGGGATTCACTGCGTGCCCATCGAGATCGAAGCCTTGCTGCGCTCGCGCGAGGCCGGAAAACGCCATCCCAGCCGCCACCAGCACAATCCATCGAAACCGGAATTTGCCCCACGGCATAAAGTCGCCCGCACAGAACGTGCCTAGATTCTAAGTGCGTCCCGCCTGAGTGTCCATCCTGACGCCGCCTTTGAAGCGGGGAACAAGGAAGCCCGTGCTGCGCCGGTACGAGGTAATAGATCATTCATGACAGTATCAATTGTGACCTTATGAAACTCCGACTTGTCAAGCTGCGCGGGTGCGCTCCATATACGACGTAGGTCGTTGGGTCTTGGTTCCTGGGTCTCCGGTCCGAGGCCTGAGGTCTGCCGCCTGTTTGCAAAACCAGCCACCCGCTACAATGTCGGCAGCATGATTGCCCACTTGCGCGGAAAACTGCTGGCCAAGCATCCCAACCAGGCGATTGTCGAAACGGCCGGCGTCGGCTACGACATTACCATCAGCGTCCCAACTTTTTCTGACTTGCCTGCGATCGGCGCCGATGTCGCGCTGCACATTCACACGCATGTTCGCGAAGACGTAATCGCGCTCTACGGCTTTCTGCGCCCGACTGAAAAGGTGCTGTTCGAAAAGCTGATCACGGTGAGCGGCATCGGACCCAAGTTGGCCATCACGATTCTGAGCGGCATGCCCGCAGACGAAATGGTGGGGGCAATTCGCGGCAACGATGTGGTGCGGTTGACGCGCATTCCGGGGATCGGCAGAAAGACCGCCGAGCGCATGGTGCTGGAATTGCGCGACAAACTGCCCGAGGCAGGCCCGACTGCGGCGCCGGCAGTTCCGGCCCTTGGCGTGACCGAAGAAGATGTGCTCTCCGCCCTGGCGAATCTTGGCTACCAGCGCGCGGCCGCCGAGAAGGCCCTCAACCTGGCGATGAGGGGCGGGAAAGGCGGATCGTTCGATGCTCTGTTCCGCGCAGCCCTCGCTGCGCTGTCCAAATAGTATCCGCCCTGCAACAAGGGCTCCCTGCAGCGCAGATAAGGCGCTCCCCAAGCGCGAGGATGAGCATATAATTCGTGCCGCAAACGAATTCACAAAGGAGGACGTAACCATGACGTCACTGGGCACAATCGCGAAGCAATCCGTGGGATGGTCCATCGCGCTTAGCGTTCTGATGATCGTTGCTGGAGTTCTTGCCATTGTGATTCCGCCCGTCGCGGGAATCGCAGTCCTTCTGGCCGTAGCCTGGCTGCTCATCATCAGCGGCGGCTTTCACCTGGTCTTTGCCTGGCACACGCGAACTGCGGGCGGAATGGTCTGGGAACTTCTGTTGAGCATCCTGTACATCGCAGTGGGCGTCTATGCGTTAGCTCATCCCGTCGCGGGATTGGCCGCCCTCACTCTTTTGCTGGCGGGTTACTTGCTGGCTGAGGCCGTGCTTGAATTCGTTTTGTCTTTCCGTCTGCGTCCCATGCGGGGTTCGACCTGGTTGCTGGTGGATGGAATCGTGACGCTGGTTCTTGCCGTCCTGATCTGGAGGACATTTCCCTCCAGCACCGAGTGGGTCATCGGCACGCTGGTAGGAATCAGCATGCTTTTCAGCGGCATCTCGCGCCTGGCGCTCTCTATGTCGGCGCGGCATGTGCTGGCCGAGTTGCCGCTGAAAAAGGCAGCCTGAACCTCAGCACGTTCGGCCCCGACTACGCACGCTTGCAGTGCTGCGCGAGTGGAGAACACTGAGTGGGAACGGTAGTCCCTTTATCCGACGCATCACGACGCCCGAGGCATGTCCCGGTCGTAACGGCGTCGATCATCGTCATCAATGTGGCTGTATTTATCGCCGAATTGATGAATGGCGACGCATTCGTCGCGAAATGGTCGGTAGTCCCCGCTGACATCGTCGCTGGCCGTCACTGGATCACAATTCTGACTGCGATGTTTCTGCATGGCAGTTGGTCCCATATCATCGGCAACATGGTGTTCTTTTGGGCCTTTGGCCCGGAGATCGAAGACGCCATGAATCCGGCGCGCTACGCGGCGTTTTACCTGGTGGGCGGAGTTGTGGCGATGCTGGCGCAGGTCGCTGCCAGCCCCCGGTCGACGATTCCGAACCTGGGCGCCAGCGGCGCCATAGCCGCCGTGATGGGCGGGTTCCTGGTGACGTATCCTCGCGATCGCATGCGCTCGCTTCTCGTCATTTTCATTTTCGTGCGCATCACCGTGATTCCCGCCGCGCTCCTGATTGGGGTGTGGTTTCTCATTCAACTCTTAAATGCTGGAGCCGTCGCTAACGTGCAAACCGGGGGCGTGGCCTACCTGGCCCACGTGGGCGGTTTCATCTTTGGAGCGGTCACAGCCAGATGGATTGAAGATCCGCGCCGCACTTCCGAGCTGTGATGGCCGAGCCTCGATCTACGGTTACTTTCCGATGCAGAACGTGCTGAAGATCAGATTGAGGATATCGTCGGTCGTGGTCGCGCCAGTGATGGCATCCAGCGGTCGTAGCGCGTTGTAAAGATCAAGAAGCAACATCTCGTGCGGAATCTTTCCCGCCACGGCAGTCTTCGCCGCATCCAGCGCGGCGAGCGAATCTCTAATCAATCCTTCATGGCGAACATTGGTCAGAAAACCAGCCTCCGCCTGCGCTCCTCCCTCTCCGGCCACGTGCCGCAGAATCTCTGCTCGCAGCACGGCGATGCCCTCGCCGCTCACCGCCGAAGTAAAGACTGGGGTACCGCAGTTCTCGCCGTCTTTACGAGAAGCGGGAATCGCTTCCATCAGGTCGCATTTGTTTTGCACCACAATCACGGAACGGCTCCCGGCTTGTCTTAGAAGTTCGTCATCTTGAGAAGTTCTCCCCTGCGACGCATCCATCACCACCAGCACCAGGTCGGCATCGGCCAGCGCCTCCATCGACTTCTGAATACCGATGGACTCGGCCTCATCGAGCGCCTGGCGAATGCCCGCCGTATCCACGAGCTTGACCGGGATGCCGCCGATCGCCACGGTCTCGCTGACCAGATCGCGCGTTGTCCCGGGAGTCGCCGTGACGATGGCGCGCTCCCGCTCCACCAGTCGATTGAACAAGCTCGACTTGCCTACGTTCGGCCGGCCCACGATCGCCAGCGTCAGGCCTTCGTGCACGATCTTGCCGTAGGCAAAACTGGCGCTCAGTTGCTCGAGAGGCGCGCGCACCGCGGCGACGTGTTCGAGGATTTTCGCATCCGGCATGACCAAAACATCGTCTTCGGCGAAATCGATGCCCGCTTCCAGCATCGCAATCAGCTCCACGAGCTTTTGCTTGATCGGCTGTAGCCGCCGCGAGAGCGCGCCTTCCAGTTGCTGCGCCGCAACTTTCGCCTGATACAAGGTCTGCGAGTCGATCAGGTCGCGCACCGCCTCGGCCTGCGTCAGATCGATGCGCCCGTTGAGAAACGCGCGCATGGTGAACTCTCCCGGCTCCGCCAGCCGCGCGCCCGCAGCTACGCAAAGTTCGACAATGTGCCGCAGCACGACGGGAGAGCCATGCGCGGAAATCTCCACCACATCGTCGGTCGTATAAGAATGCGGCTTGGCAAAGTAAGTGACCACCACTTCATCGACGCGAGAGGTCTGTGTGGGGACAGCCGCCTCCGGCTGTCCAACCGAGCGAAGCTCGGCCGGGCGGTCAGCGGACTCAAGCAACTCCCCGAACACGGCTCGTCCGGCTTCCAGTTCATGTTTCAGCCGCAGCAGGGGCCGCGCGATCGCGAGCGCCTGGGGCCCGGAGAGGCGCACCACGCCGATTCCGCCTCGTCCCGGAGGCGTGGCAATCGCCACAATCGTGTCATCGAGATTCACGCGCCGATTGTAAACTGGTGGTTAATCTTCGGTCGTCGATCGCTGGCGAAGTAAGCGGGGTCCAACTCTGGCCAACGAGCGGCGACCAACACCTGAACCAGGAGCACTCATCGTGTCCGTAGCCGACGAACTGTTGAAAGCCAACCACGAATTTGCGCGCAATTTCACGCTGGGCGAACTTTCGGTGCGCCCCAGGCGCCGCGTGGCAGTCCTTGCCTGCATGGATTCGCGCATACTTTTTGAGCATTGCCTGGGCCTCAAACCCGGCGATGCGCACATGATCCGCAATGCGGGCGGCATTGCCACTGAAGACGCGCTGCGGTCGCTGATCGTCTCCCATCATCTGCTCGACACGCAGGAATTCATCATCATCAACCACACCGACTGCGGGCTGTTGAAGGTGCAGGAAAACGAATTGAGAGCGCGCCTGACCGAGAAGATGGGCGTGGTCGCCAGCGAACCGGCCCACTTCCACGCCTTCGACGATCTGGAAGCCAACGTGCGCCGGCAGGTCCAAACGGTAAAGTCGCACCCGTGGATTCCGAAACACATTCCAGTGCGCGGATTCGTGTATGACGTGAAAACGGGAAGGCTCAAGGAAGTGGAATAGGGGCTGCTATCTCGCCACGACCTTCTCAATCTCCGCGCGCAACTCCGCGTATGGCACCGCCCCGGGGTGATACCAAGCCACCTTCCCCGTTCGATCGACGAGCACCAGCGTCGGCGTGGTCGACGCGCCGTAAGTTTTGAAGTTGACGGTGTTGACCGGGACCGGCATATCGAGCAATCCACTATAAAAGTGCCGACGGACCGCGTCGATATATCGGATCTCCTCGGCGGGAGGCGCGTGCTGGTCCTGGGCGGTATAGCCATACAGCCGCGTCGGCCCGATCACTTTCAGTCCCTTCGCGGCAAATTCCGAACGCAATTGCGTGATGATCGGCGCTTCGGCCTTGCAGTCGCTGCACCAATGCGCCCAGAAAAAGAGGAGCGTCGGCGCCCCGCGCAGTTGATCGGGAGCGGCAAACGTCGCTCCCAGGAACTGATCCGCTTTCAACGGCGGCGCGACTCTGCCCTGGAACGAAATCAAGTTCAGATTCTTCTGCAGACGCTCATGGATCGAAGTGTTGCCATAGGTCCGCATCGCGGATTGCAGCAGCGTGATGGCCTGCGTCCGCTGCCCGCGCGCGACCAGCACCTCGGACTGCACCTCCAGCGCTGCTCCCAGCGCCAGCGGAAGATGCGGCTCCGCATCGAGCGGACGTTGTTTCAATTGTTCGAGAACCATACTCTTGGTTTGCTTGGCATAAGCCGAGGCCTGCTCGTACTGCCCCTGATCCAAAGCCGCCCGCGCGAGCCAGGAGTAAGCGTCCAGATATTCCGGATCGGTCCCGCGCTGGTTGCGATAGGCATTCAGCTCCGCCTCCGCCGCCGAGAAATTATTCTGCATGAGCGCGATGCGCACGTTCTCGACAATCCCGGCCCACGCCGCGCAAGAGATCAGCAAAAATGACGCTAAGAAAATCCGCAACCGCATATCTCTATGATGATGGTTTTCCGAAAAGGTGGCAAACTGGCGAGCCCGGCCGCGCTCTTCCCAGCCCGACATAACACTTTAAATCTCAACTGTTTAGCCGCATCCCTCCACGAATTTTGTAGCTATTTGGGGGCACTTTCACGTACAATGAAGGTGCGTTTGACTTTAGAGTTCCTCGCAGTACATGCATCTCCGCTTAACCCAGCGCGTGACCTGCCTGCAGAAGAATCCTGAAAGCTTCAGCGCTATATCAAGACAAAGGAACATTGCATCAACATGGAAACAGGAACAGTGAAGTGGTTTAACGACGCCAAGGGCTATGGATTCATCAGCCGTCAGAATGGCGAGGATGTATTCGTACATTTCTCCGCCATCCAGGCCAGCGGATTCCGCAGCCTTCAAGAAGGTCAGCAAGTACAGTTTGACGTAGTCAAAGGCCCCAAGGGCTGGCAGGCAGAGAACGTCAAGGGCGTCTAAGCCGGCTTCACAGCAGGACAATTCGCATAAGGGCGGCCAGCGATGGCCGCCTTTAGTTTTCAGGGATCAGGGGCCAGGAGTTGCCCGAGGGGATTCGCGAGCAGCGTGTAAGTCGTTGAGTCCCGGTGGAAGTCGTTGAAAGTTGGTGGAAGTTGTTGATGATTCGTCAAACCGCGGTAGGAGGCGAAATAAGGCACGATCTCCTGCCGGATGATGAATTCCTCAAACCGAGAGAGATCATCGCTCCTGGAGGCTTAGCGGCGCAGGGAAGGGCATCCTGGAAGTGAGGCTGGCTCACTTTTGCGGCGGCGAAATCCGCTTAGATCTCGCTTTATCCTGAAAACATACAAAAATGTACTTACAAAAAAATTACCGAATCTGCTTGTCGCCCGCAATCGGTTGATTCTGCTCCTTTTCCAGCCGCTCTGCCATCTCCTGGGGCAATCCGTGGAGCAATTCGAGAAACGCCGCGTTGGTCCAGCCGAAGCCGACCACGTTCATGTGGTATCCGAGTTCGGCGTGCGCCTCCGATGACTTGGTCACGACGTTGTACTTTTCGCGAATGTTGCCGTCGCGCCGAAAATTCTCGGCGACCGTCGAGAGAAAC
>DASYYT010000185.1:0-8573 GCA_035949755.1 Candidatus Sulfotelmatobacter sp. | reverse complement strand
GAACAACGTTGACCACCGCCCTTGCCACAACCTAAATTTCAGAAAGTCCACAGCTCGCAGCACCACCCGCAAAACGAAAGCTATGTTTAGTTAGAACCGACACCCTAGTTCCCCGCGAATGAGTTTCGTAACAGCCTCTTCGCCCGGTGGTGGGCTGCTCGGAATTTTCATCCTGTCTGGCCGCACCGCCCCTCCAGCAGCGCATGTCCAACCGATTTTCCGGTTACCCGAAAGACTGTATGGCATCGAACAAAACCCTGTAAGAACCTAGCCTGTTTATGTTTCAGCCCGATTTTGCCGAGCTGCAAGCGGACCTTGAGCGCACTCTCACCCGCCTTAAAGCCACCAAAGACCCGCAGCAGAAACGCCAACTGCTTCTGCAAATGCAGGCCTTGCTGGCCGAAGCCGACCGCCTTCTGCTTGACAAGCCGGAATGTTTCAAAACAGCCTATTACCCGCCGCCAAAATTCATCCCCGCAGGCAACTCCCGATTGCCCACCCCGCTTCTTACGAAAAGATAGTCCAGGCAGGTCTCAATTGGTTCACCGGGCGCGACTTAACCTTGCTTTCACACAACTCACGGCCTTAAAATAGGCAGACGACGGTTGTCTGGCAGGAGTCCCCTCATGTTCCGGGTAGCGTATCGCAGTATTCTTCCGACTCTTTTCATTTCTCTGGGTCTACTGGCGTCGGCCGCCGTCGCCCAGGATTCATCCCAGGGCCAGGATCCCAAAGATGTGAAAGAGCAGGCCCAATCTCAAGCCGACTCGAAAACTGCCGATCAGGCCGGCAACCCCGCGCAGGGCCAGCAAGCCGCCGATGCCGTCGATCCTCTTAAAAAGCCGGTCAGCGAGAAGCAGCGCAAGAAAAATGCGCGCGCCCTGAAGCAGGAATTAAGCAAGCCCTACAAGAAGTGGCTGGACGAAGACGTCGTCTACATCATCACCGACCAGGAGCGCGCCGCCTTCAAACAGCTCTCCAACGACGAAGAGCGCGACAACTTTATTGAAGCCTTCTGGCAGCGCCGCGATCCTACTCCCGATACCGAAGAAAACGAATTCAAGGAAGAGCACTACCGGCGCATCGCTTACGCCAACGAGCATTTCGCCGCCGGTGTTCCCGGATGGAAAACCGATCGCGGGCGCATCTACATCGTCTTCGGCAAGCCCGATGAGATCGAATCCCATCCTTCCGGCGGCACCTACGAGCGCCCCATGGAAGAGGGCGGCGGTGAAACTTCCACCTTTCCTTTCGAGCAGTGGCGCTATCGCTACATCGAAGGCATCGGCCAGGAAGTCATCATCGAATTCGTTGATACCTGCATGTGCAACGAATATCACATGACCATCGACCGCTCCGAAAAAGACGCCCTGCTCATGACGCCGAATGCCGGCCTCACCATGTGGGAGCAGATGGGCATGGCCAACAAGGCGCAGCGTTTCAGCGGCGGCGGCATGGAGCGTCTCGGGCTCGGTCCCGATTCCAGCATGCTTCAGACCAAGGAGTTTGATCGCCTCGAGCAGTGGGCCAAGCTGCAGCAGGCTCCCAAGGTGAAATTCACCGATCTGGAAGAAGCCGTCAACTCCAAGGTCATCCTCAACCCGATGCCCTTCGATGTGCGCGCCGATTTCGTGAAAGTCACCTCCGACACGGTGCTGGTCCCGATCACCATCCAGATGAAGAACCGCGATATCACCTTCGTCAATAAAGACGGCGTGCAGCGCGGTACCGTCAACATCTTCGGCCGCCTCTCCACCCTGACCGGCAAAATTGTTCAGACTTTTGAAGACACCGTGCAGGTCGACGTCCCCGCCGAACTCCTGCCCCGCACCGCCGAGAATGCTTCGGTCTACTGGAAGGCGCTTCCCTTGCGCGCGGGCCGCTACAAACTCAACGTCGCCGTGAAAGACGTGAATGGCGACCGCAAAGGCGTATGGAGCCGCAGCATCGTGGTTCCGGAATATTCCGACGACAAACTTGCCACTTCCACTCTGATCGTTGCCGACCAGATGGAACCGGTGCCCACCAAGGCCATCGGTACCGGCAACTTCGTTATCGGCACCATGAAGGTTCGCCCGCGCGTGGCTCCCGCTGATGGCAAGCCCGCCGTCTTCAATCGCGAGCGCGACTCCAAGCTCAATTTCTGGATGCAGGTCTATAATCTCGGTGTGGACGAGAAGACCCACAAACCTTCCGCCACCGTCGAATACGACATCACCAACATCGCAACCAACAAATCAGTGGTCCAGAAAGTCGAAAGCACTGATACCATGGGCAACGTCGGCGATCAGCTCACGTTGCAGAAATCGATTGCCGCGGCCAATCTGCAACCTGGCGTTTACAAGATTCAGATCAAAGTAAACGACAAGATTTCCAAGCAGACCGTTGATCCGTCTGCTGTGTTTGCAGTAGAGTAACTCCCTGCATTCCCCCAGGGGGTGGGGCGAAGTTGAAACTGCGCAACCTTGGAACTTGGGCAATCGTACTCGGTCTCGCGCTTCCTCTATGCGCGGCCGACCGGCCCGGAGCCATTTCCGGTTACGTCCGCAATACTGCCGGCACACCCCAGATGGGCGCCGTCGTCGAGATCCTGGGCGCGGCCCATCAGACCTTCACTGTCTTCACCGACGCCGCCGGCTATTACACCGCCACCGGATTGCTCCCCGGATCCTACACCCTTAAATTCACCGCTCCTTCATTCTTGCCGGCCTTGCGCGAAAAAGTCGGCCTCCGCCCCGGAGCCAGCCTCAATATTAATGTCACCCTGAGCACCCTGCTCGGCATGATGCAGCTCGGCCCGGTCCGCACTCTTCCCGATGAAGATGACTGGAAGTGGACTCTGCGTTCGGTGGCCAATCGGCCCATTCTGCGCGTCTTCGACGATCCTTCGGCCGCGGCCGAGAATCAAGGCTCCGAAATGACCGGCAGTCTCTCATTTCTTGCCGGTTCGGAAGCCGCCGGATACGGCACCGGCTCCGATATGAGCGCCGGCTTTACCTTCGAGCGCTCCATCTTTTCCGACGGCCATCTGGCCGTGAGCGGCAACGTCGCTTACGGATCCGCGCTGCCCGCCGGCATACTCCGCACCACCTATTCCCATCGCATGGCCGACGGTTCCACGCCTACGGTTGGCCTCACCGTTCGCCGCTTCGCCCCTTCCGATCCTAACCTGCATAATGCCGCGCTGCAGGCGGTCGCGCTCTCGGCCGGCGACGACATTGCTCTTGGCGACGTGCTGGAGCTTAAGTTTGGCAGCGAGCTGCAAACCATCCAGTTCCTCGGGCGCATCAACGCTTTTCGTCCCCACGCCGCGGCCGATCTTCACCTTTCCCCCAATACGGTGGTCGAGTACAGCTATGCCACCTCGCGGCCCGATCCCCGCGCAGAGAAGGGTTTCGACTCCGCCCCGGCCGACCTCAGCGAAACCGATCCCCGCATCAGCCTGGTCAATTTCGCTCCCCGCATCGAGAGCGCGCATCACCATGAAATCAGCGTCGCGCATCGCATGGGCAAGAATCGCAAGAACATCGTCCAGCTCGCCGCTTATTCCGATCGCATTGACAATACCGTTCTCACCGGTGCCGGCGACGTAACCGCCGCGGGTGGATACCTGCTGCCCGACATCTCTTCCGGCACTTTCAGCTACGCCGGCTCCAACCTCGACACCAGCGGCCTGCGCGTGGTTCTGCAGCACAAGTTCGCCTCTGACTTGACGGCCACGCTGGACTACGCTTTCGGCGGCGTCCTCGATCTCTCCCGCCCTGATGTCTTGTTGCAGCAAACGCCGCAGTGGATCTCGAACCAGCGCCGTCACGCCCTCGCCGCCAAGTTCTCCGGCACCTTCTCCCACACTCATACCCGCTGGATCGCCTCCTATCGCTGGATCGATGGGCCGGCCATCACTCCGGTGGATATGTTCAACGCCTCCGCCGGCCAGGCCGATCCCTTCCTCAACATCTTCATTCGCCAGCCCATTCCCGCTTTCGGCGGCCACATGGAAGCCTTGATCGACGTCCGCAACCTGCTCGCCCAGGGATACGTCCCTGTCCTCGGCCGCGACGGCCGCACCCTCTACCTGGTCGACTCCGCCCGCAGCGTCCGCGGCGGCGTAGCCTTCAATTTCTAAAACCAGCCATGAGCTGTGAGCAATGAGCCATGAGCGAAGCAATCGCGCTCCATCTGGGCGCGCCAGCCAGCGACCGTAGCGCCGGCGTCCCGCCCCCGGGACCATGCAAAACCGCGCACCGCTCCAGTTCCTGGCTCATTGCTCATTACTCACATGGCTCCCCCCGTGCCTTATTCGTAAAATCTATCTCGCCCATCGATAACTCTTTGGTTGACTGTTGCGCTCGATTTTGAGTAATGTTCTGCCAGCCGTTTTTGCGGTTGCGGCGGACATCTCCTTAGTATGCAAGGAATTGCAAGGTCCCAGAGTTGAGATGCCGGCAGTCCGATCCACCGCAAACGCCATTACTCCCCTACAACCTGATTGCTGTGAGTAAGGAGACCCTATGAGAGCGCGCATCATCCTGGTGTTTGTTCTTCTGGCTGCCGTGAGCCTGTCGGCCCAGACCTTCCGCGGTACGATCCTGGGGACGGTCACCGATCCCTCCGGCGCCGTCGTCTCCGGCGCCAAAGTCACCGTCAAAAACACCGGCACCGGCCTGGAGCGCTCCACTACCACCAGCGGCGACGGCAGCTATTCTCTACCGGAGTTGCCCATCGGCACCTACAACGTAACCGTCACCCAGAGCGGTTTCCAGACCTTCGTCGCCACGGGCGTGACCGTGGACGTCGCCACCGAGCGCCGCGTCGACGCCGCCCTCAAGACTGGCCAAATCTCCTCAACGATCGAGGTCACCGGAGACCAGTTGCCCCAGGTGGAAACCACCACCAACACTTTGGGCGGAGTCCTCACTGCTCAAACCGTCGAGAACATGCCTGTCAACGGGCGCGATTATACGAAGCTGATCTACCTGAATCCCGGCGTTTCCGGATCACCGGACGAGATCTCTGATTCCCCCGGATCCTTCGGCGAGTTCTCGATGAACGGCGCTCGCGGACGTTCGAACAACTACCTGCTCGACGGTACCGACATGAACGATGGATACCGCAATGATCCAGCCATCAATGAGGCAGGTGTCTTTGGAACGCCTTCAACAATTCTGCCCATCGACGCCGTAGCCGAAGTGAACGTGCTCTCGAACTTCGAGCCCGAATACGGCCGGAGTGCGGGGGCTGTCGTCAACATTGTCACCAAGAGCGGCACCAACTCGATCCATGGTAGTGCCGCTGATTATTTTCGAAACAACGCCCTGGATGCTCGCAATTATTTCAATCCTTCCAGCCAGCCCAAGGCTCCCTTTCACAATAACCAATATGGAGGCTCGATCGGCGGGCCTATTGTCAAAGACAAGACTTTCTTCTTCCTGGACTATGAGGGGCAACAGGAACCGGTGGGAGTCGTAACGGTCGCTTCGGTGCCGACCGGCACGGCGGCCGACGGATCGCTCCAGCCCAGCGACTCCTCCAATCCAGTGATCCAACAGCTGATTGCGCATCATCCCTGGCCGGCGCCCAATCTGTCGCGGGGCACTCCGGACTTCACCATGGGCACTGCTTCCGTGATCTCCCCATCGTTCAATCGCCTGACCAGCTTCATCGCCAAGATTGACCAGAATTTTAATCCCAGCAATATCCTCACCGGGCGCTATTTCTTTGGCGACAGCATTCAGTCGTTTCCTCTTGCTCTGACCGCCAGCGGCGGCCAGTTGCCGGGGTTCAACACCTTCACTCCCACTCGAGTGCAGCTTATATCTTTGTCCTACACCCACACCTTCGGCGCCAACAAGGTCAACGAGCTTCGTTACGGCTGGAATCGCTTTGCGGAAGGATTTTTTCCTGCGGATGAAGCGTTTCATCCCAGTTCGATCGGCCTCTGCGCCGCCACAAGCACAGCCCTTTGCAACGGGCAGTCGCCATTCGACTCTGGCTTGCCGATCATGCTGGTTGGCGACTCCAACAGCGGACATGCCGCTCAGTTAGGAGCTACCAGCAGCCTTCCCCGCCACCGGTTTGATTCCAATAATCAGATCCTCGACAATTTTTCCTGGAAGATGAACAAGCATGACGTCAAGGTCGGCGTCGACTTCCACCGTACTTCCATTCAGCAATATTTCGACAAGTATTTCCGCGGCCGGCTTAGCTTTGATGGCAGCACCACGGGCAATGGCCTCCAGGACTTCCTCGCTGGCGATGTTGGCGGCGGTTTCCAGTATTACGGCAACTCTCTTCGCCACACTTACGAGAACAATTTCGGGTTTTACGTGCAAGACAGCTTCCGGGCCACCGCTCACCTCACCCTGAACTACGGTCTGCGTTGGGATTATTTTGGCGTGGTGCAGGAAAAGAACCACCTCATGAGCAACATCACCAACTTTGACCTTGCGAACAATACCTTCACTCTCACCCAGGTAGGCCAGCCCGGGTTGAGCAATTTGTACAACCCGGATAAGAAAGATTTCGCTCCGCGAGTAAGCGCCGCTTGGGATGTCACCGGCAAAGGCAAGACCGTGATTCGTGCCGGTTTCGGCATGTTCTTCGACGCATTTTCTCAGGACATGGTTCTCGGCCACCTGCCGTATTCGCCCTACTTCGATCCTGGGCCGGCATACAATGCTCTCCCATCCGCCCAGCCGATCTATTCGACCGGCACTGTCGGCGGCACCATCGCAGCCGGCAGCCCCCTTTTCGCAGCCGCCACCGGTTGCAACTATGAGTGCGATGCGTTTGCCTTCGATCGCAACATCAAAACCCCTTACATGGAGAATTACAACCTCAATATCCAGCAGCAATTCTCCAGTCATTCCATGTTGCAGTTGTCGTATGTGGGTTCGCAAGGACACCGGCTGTGGCGGTTTTTCGATCTTAGCCAGCCCAGCCTGGCACAGATCACCGCGTCGGATTGTCCGGGCGGCATTGCGACCTGCGCCGTAAACGGTGCGATTACCGGCGACTACGGCGTGCCTCGCAACTACAGTGGTAATCCCTACGGGGCCTTTTACATCCTCCAGGAAAACTCAACCGGCAAGTCGAACTACAATGCGCTGCAGGCCAGCTATCGCGTCACGGGCTGGCACGGCGTGACTTCGATTTTGAATTATGTCTATTCCAAGTCGCTGGACAACTCCAGCGATGGTGAGGATTTCGAGCCCAACGCAGCCCAGCCCAACGACAGCACGAACCCGCAGCTGGAATACGGCCCATCGAATTTCAATCTTCCGCAGCGGCTGACGTGGAACCTGGGATACGAGTTTCCGAAAACCGGCGGCGATTATCAAAAGCTCAAGAACGGATGGGGCCTCAACAGCGTTCTTACGATGCAGAGCGGCCAGCCCTTCCAGTTCAACTACAACTTTGAAGGGGACTATAGCGGCAGCGGCAATGGCTTCGATCGCCCCGATGTCGTCGGACCCATCAAATACAATCCTCGCGACCCCGTGAACTTCGTGGATTTAAGCGCCTTCGCCATGCCCTGCACAATCCGGCCTGGCCTCACAAACGCAACCATTACCGGAACTACCGCCGATTGCGTACCCGGAACCCGCCACTTTGGAAACGAGGGCCGCAACTCCCTGCATGGTCCTTCGTTCAAGGAGTGGAACTTTGCCGTGTATAAGACCACGAGTCTCACCGAGCGCCTCACCATGCAGCTCCGCGTTGACTTCTTCAACTTCCTCAATCACCCTAATTTCGCCAACCCATTTCTGCCGGCCTTTCTTGCCGATCCAGCGATCCGCGGATTCCAGATGACAAACGGCCACGAAACGGGAGTTCCCGGGACTCCCGGCTCCACGCCCATCATCAGCGCTACGGGCGATGTAGGCATCGGCAATCCCTTCATCGGCGGCGGAGCCCCGCGCGGCGTCCAACTCGCCGCTGTCTTCCGCTTCTAGCCGGCGTGTCTCAAAACCAAGCCCCTGCCTCGGCAGGGGCTTGGTTATGCCTCTGTTAGAGATCGCGCCTGGCCGTTTTCGATCTTCACGGCTATTCCCCGTGGCTCTTCTCGGCGATCTCCGGCGCTGTTGTCCGCGATCTCAGCGTTAAAAGCGTTTTGAAGCGTACGCGGTATTTCCACAGCCCCAATGTGACATCTGACCTTGCGCGTGTTCTTAGACTCAGGCATGATCGGCGCACGCGCCAGCGTGGCCGAGAAAATTCTGACGAAGCTAAGTTATTTGTTACCAATCGGTTGCCGAAGACTCCCCCAATTGCCCAATTCCTCAATGACACAATTCCCCAATCGCCCAATGACACAATGACTCAATCACTCAATGACTCAATTTCCCCTGACCGTTCCTATGCCTTTCGTCACCTCGTCCCGCGATTACGCCGATGTTACCCTCAGTCTTGTCATTCCTCCCCAAAGCATTTGTTCCGGAGATCTTTTGATGGCACGCACTGCTTCCCTGAAAGTCTGTGCAGTCCTGTTGTTCGCGCTGGGTCTGGCCGCGCCCGTGTTTGCGCACCACCTTAAGAAGGCTGATACCTCGACCCTTCCCATCACGACCTCT
>DASYYT010000184.1:0-48198 GCA_035949755.1 Candidatus Sulfotelmatobacter sp. | reverse complement strand
GCCGGGCGCGGCGGAATGCAGGTCGTGACCGTGAATCCCACGACGCCCGTGGGCGAGCAGGATGTGAAGCCGACTCCGACCGGGCGCATCGTAGTCGATTTTCTGAAGCGCAAATTTCCGGCCTACGTCGAGACTGGATTGAATCTGGTGGATGTGCGGGAGTGCGCGCGCGGCCACGTTGCGGCGCTGGAAAAGGGAAGATCGGGGGAGCGCTACATTCTGGGCGGGGAGAATCTTACGCTGAAGCAGATACTCGACAAGCTGGGCAACATGACCGGGCTGCCTTCGCCGAAGGTGAAGCTCCCGTACATCTTCGCGTTTGCGGCGGGCGTGGTTGACGAGGCAATCACCGGACGCATGCTGCACCGCGAACCTCGCGCCACCGTGGACACGGTGCGCATGGGCAAGAAGAAAATGTTTGCCAGCTCCGACAAGGCCGAGCGCGAATTAGGATGGAAAATCGTCCCGGTAGAAGATGCGCTGCGGCGCGCGGTGGAATGGTTTCGGGCCAACGGCTATGCCTAGAATCGCCATGGTGGCCGCGCTGGAGCGCGAGGTGCGCCCGCTGGTCAAGCGATGGCGCATCAGCGAAAAGCAGCATAGCGGGCGGAACTTCCGATTTTTTGAGACGGAGGAAGCCGTGCTCGTCTGTGGCGGCATCGGCGCGGAAGCCGCGCGCCGCGCCGCCGAGGCGTTGATCGTGCTGTACCGGCCAGCCATCGTGTATTCGGTAGGCTATGCGGGGTCGCTCGACCCTGCGATCGGCATTGGCCAACTGATGCGCCCGGCGCGGGTGGTTGACGTTCGAGACGGGAGCACGGTTCCGATGGCGGCGGGAGAAGGCGTCCTGGTCACGACGGATAGCGTGGCTAGCCCGGCACAGAAGCGAACGCTCCGGGAATCGTTCCAGGCCCAGATCGTGGACATGGAAGCCGCGGCGGTGGGGCGCGCGGCAGAAGCCCGCGGGGTTGAATTCGGCGTCATCAAGGCAGTTTCTGACGCATTTGATTTCGAACTTCCCGCGAGCGGGAGCTTTGTGGATTCCGAAGGCCGCTTTCGCGAGACACAATTTGCGCTATTCGTTTCGCTGCGTCCCTGGCTTTGGCGGCGCGCGATGGAATTGGCGCGCAACAGCCGCACCGCGACCCAAGCGCTCTGCGGCGCGTTGCAGGAACTGATCAACACAAAGTCTTAGCTCCGTCCACTCACTTTCAACGCTCGGCCGAACGCGCAGGAATCATTGGTGCATTGCACATTTGAGTTGGCGGATCGGGTACATGTGGGAAACTCGGCCATCGAATTCATCTATAATTCTTAATTGCGTTCTCCCTAAAACCGATGCAATTTTTCCCCTTGCTGGCAGTATTCGTCGGCGGCGAAATCGTCGACATGGTCTCCAACAGCGGCCCGGTAGCCAAGCTGGTATTGCTTGGCCTGGTGGCCTTCAGCCTGGTCTCGTGGGCGATCATCCTGACCAAGTGGAGCTTGCTGAGGCGGGCACGGATGCAGAGCGGGCGATTCGTCCGCGCCTTCCGCAAAGCGCAACGCCTGCAGGACATCGCGGCGGTGGCGGACCAATTCAAGCCCAGCCCGCTGGTCGGAGTTTTCGAAGGCGGCTACGAGGAATACCGCCGTCAGGCCGCGAACTCCGGAGCGTTGCGAAATCTGGTGGCAATTCAGCGGGGCATGCAGATCGGCGCGTCGGAAGAGATTACCCGCCTCGAACGCAACATGCCGTGGCTGGCCATCACGGCGGCGGTGACGCCGTTTGTGGGCCTGTTCGGCACGGTCTGGGGGATCATCGACGCATTTCACGGATTGGGAACCGCGGGCGCGGCTACGTTGCGGGCGGTGGCTCCGGGCATCTCTGAGGCGCTGATCACGACCGCGGCCGGACTGGCTGCGGCCATTCCTGCCGTAATTGCCTACAACCTGATCGGCGCATCGATTCGCGAATTCGCGGCGCGCAGCGACGACTTCGCCCTCGAAGTGCTCAATGCCGTGGAAAACAGCCAGGCGCAGGTTCCGGTCGAAATGAGACGCTGATGGCATTTACGACCTCCAACGGGCGCACCCAAACGGCGCTGGCCGACATCAACATCACACCGCTGGTGGACGTTGTCCTGGTCCTGCTCATCATTTTCATGGTGACCGCACCAGTGCTGCAGTCGGGTATTGACGTCAGCGTCCCGAAAACGCGGTACGTCAAGGAAATCACGCAGGAGCGGCTGGTGCTTACGATCAACAAAGATCAGCGGGTCTTTCTCGGCAACGACGCCATCAACATCAATGAGATCGGGACGAAGCTGCGGCAAAAGATTCGCGATCCGCGCGGCCAGTCGATCTTTGTGCGCGCCGACGAGAATGTGCCGTTCGGCGCCTTCGCTACCGTGATGGACGCAGTGAAGCAGGCGGGATTCGCCAACGTCAGCATTGTGACGCAGCCTTTAGAACAAAATGGCAGCAAGCGCTGAGATCTATTTCGAGCATGACCGCTGGGGACGCGCGCTGGCGTGGTCGGCGGGATTGCACGTCGGGGTGACCGTGCTGCTTCTGATCTACTCGGCGGTTTTCATGCGCACCAGCGGCGAAGGCTGGGGCTCCGGCGGAGGCGGCGACGCCATCGGCGCCACCCTGGTGAGCACGGTCCCGCTGCCGGTTAATCCCAGGCAGACGCAGAATGTTCTGGCGAATGAATCGAAGGGAGTCACTCAATCCCAGCCCAAGATCGAAGAAAAAGCTCCAGACGCAATCGAGATTCAAGGCAAGAACGCAAAGATCAAGCCCAAGAAGAAACAGGAGACGGTGACCAAAAACAATGCGCCGGCCCAGCCCCAACCAGAGAGCAACCGGGTGGCGTTCGGGGAAGGCGGCCCGGTCAGCGGCCCCTATGGCACATTCAGCGCAGCCGGAGCGAAAGGCGGATTCGGCATCACCGGGGGCGGTGGCGACTTCGGAACGAAATACGCGTGGTATGTGCACGTGATCCAGCAAAAGGTGTCGGAGAACTGGCTCAAATACGAGGTCGATCCCAGAATCACGTCGGCGCAGCGGGTCTACATCACCTTCGACATAGCCCGCGACGGCCATCCGGGCAATGTGCGGATCGAGCAATCGAGCGGCGTGCCCTCGTTGGATATTTCGGCGATGCGCGCGCTGCAGCGCATCGATACCTTTGGGCCTCTGCCCCCGGATTATTCGGGAAACAAGATCTCGGTCGAGTACTGGTTCGATTACAAGAAATGAAACGTGTAACCCTTTGGGTCGGGTAATTAACTAGATACTTAGGATCCCATGATTTGGCCGGGAGAGTCCAAATGAAACATCTAACTGAAGAAAATTCCTAGATCAATGGAGAAGAGGTTGCGAAGCCATTCCTATCGGCATACGATATTATTGAAGCAGAAATCTTTCTCTCTCACACGGATGGACGATCCCGCTCGATCGATCTTTCGGCAGCGCCAGCGCAGGCTAGTGTTCCTGGTACAGAGCCTTGTTTTGATTCTGGCCGCGTGCTGGTTGCCGGCTTTATCTTCCGCGCAGGATTGGGTCAAAACCGGGACCAGCCTGGGCGTGGAAAAAGTCCGGCTGGCAGTTCCCGATTTCAAGCCTTCGACCGCCGATCCCCAGAATTCAGCGCTGCTCAAGACTTTCAATGACACGCTGTGGAACGATCTCGATGTATCGGGCGTCGTGGAACTGGTTTCGAAGAGCTTCTATCCTCTGCAAGTGCCGGGGCAGCCGCCGGAGGTCAACTTCATTGCGTGGAATGCGCCTCCGCCGAATGCGGCGATGCTCGCTTTTGGCAACCTCGGCGTGGCCAGCGGACGCCTCACGGTACAGGGCTGGCTCTACGACGTAAAGAACATCCAAAACCCGCAAATTCTGGGCAAGCAGTATACGGATACCGCCAGCGACGCGGCGGCGCGGGTCATGGCGCACAAGTTCGCGGATGAAATTATCTTCCGGCTGGGCGGGGGGATTCCGGGCATCGCCGAGACTCAGATTTACTTTGTCAGCAATCGCAGCGGGCACAAAGAAATCTGGGCCATGGATTACGATGGCTCGAACCAGCACCAGATCACGCATCTGGGCTCGATTGCGCTGTCGCCGCGCGTCTCCCCCGACGGCACCCGCATCGCCTTCAGCGCCTTGGGCAAGAGTGGGTGGGAGATCATGATGTACTCGCTGGACCTGAACCGGATGGTGAGCTTTCCGCGCATGGGGGGAACGAATCTGTCGCCGGCATGGTCGGGAGACGGGACCCGAATCGCGTACTCGTCGTCGCGCAGCGGTGAGCCAGAAATCTACGTGGCGGATGCGTCGGGGGCCAACCCGCGGCGCATGACCGACGATAAGGGGCCCGATGTGTCGCCATCATGGAACCGTAAGACCAACGGGCAAATCGCATTTGTGAGCGGGCGCAGCGGCCTGCCGCAGATCTACACCATGGAAGCGGATGGCACGAACCAGCAGCGCATGACCGATCAGGGTTACGCGGTTTCGCCCAATTGGGCGCCCAACGGGCAATTTCTCGCCTTGGCCTGGGTACGCAAATATGGCCCCGGCGAACCCGGCGCTTCCGATCTTTATTTGATGGATATCGCCAGCAAGCAATGGGTGCAGCTAACGCACGACGGCGGCCGCAACGATTTTCCCTGGTGGGCGCCGGATAACCGGCACATTGTATTTCAGTCGAACCGCTCCGGCAGCCTGCAAATCTGGAGCATGCTGGCCAATGGCACCAAGGTTCAGCAGTTGACGTTTACGGGAAGCAATTCGCAACCGAATTGGAGTTGGAAATAAGTAAATTTACAAATCGCAAAAAATGACTTCGTCTGATCCCGATCAGCAGGGGTCGTTGGAGGATAGAAAAGTGAAGCAACATAATTTGAAGTGGTTGTTCCTGATGGTCGCACTCTGCGCTTTCCTTGCACTTGGCGCGTGCAAGAAGAAAGCGGCTCCGCCACCGCCCCCGCCACCGCCGCCGCCAGCGGCGCCAACCGCTTCTATTTCGGTGAATCCGACGTCGATCCAGGCGGGACAGTCTGCCAGCCTGAGTTGGCAGACCAGCAACGCCACCGACGTTTCCATTGACGGGATCGGTGCGGTGCAGCCCAATGGATCGCAAAGTGTATCTCCGACCGACTCCACGACCTATCATCTGGTCGCGAAGGGAGCGGGGGGCACGCAGGAAGCGACGGCGCGCCTTACCGTAACGCCGGCGCCGGCGCCACCGCCGCCTCCGCCCACCGTGAGCGATGAAGACTTGTTCAGTCAGAACATCAAGGACATTTATTTCGACTACGACAAGTCTGACATTCGTCCCGACCAGCAGGGATCGATTCAGGCCGATGCCCAGTTCCTCAACCAGCACCCCAATATCAACATCACCATTGAGGGACATTGCGATGAACGCGGCTCGACCGAATACAACCTGGCCCTGGGCGATCAGCGCGCCAGTTCCGTGAAAAATGCCTTGACGTCGGCCGGTATCAGCGCCAGCCGAATCAAGACCATCAGCTACGGCAAAGAAAAACCGTTCTGCACGGAAAGCAACGAAGCTTGTTGGCAGCAGAACCGCCGCGGCCATTTGGTTTACCAGAAGTAAGCATGGCGGGGGACGCGTTCCCGCGTCCCCCGCTGATTTGTTCCTCAACAATGGTTGCCTCGCTCCCGGTGTATCTTCCGGTTCCGGCGGCTGGTTTCGGCTTGGAATTGGCCCGGCCTGTGGGAAAATCATGGCATCTAAGTTTTTAGGAATCCCTTATGAAACAACATCGTTTGACCGTATGTGTGGCTTTGCTGTCGATGGTATGGCTGAGCGCGGCTCCGGCCTGGGGCGTGAGCAAGGAAATCATTCAACTGCAGACGCAGGTGCAGCAGTTGCAAGAGCAGATGACCGCCATGCAGCGCAGCTTCGACGAGCGCATGGGCGTCATGAACAGCCTGGTTGAGAAAGACACGGATGCTGTCAACAAAGTGGCCAACGCTCTAAACGCGCTGCAAGCTACGCTGGCGAAGCAGCAGGGTGACATGGGGAGCAAAACCGATCAGCTTTCTGGGCAGATTCAGGCGCTGAACGACACAATGGATGAGATCAAAGTGCGTCTGGCGAAAGTCACCAAGCAGTTGGAAGACATGCAGTCGGCGCAGCAGAGTATCCAGGCGCAGCAAGCGCAACAACAGGCGGCGCAGCAGGCGGCGGCCCAGGCCCCACCTCCGGATGTGCTGTATCAGAATGGCATCCGCGATTACACCGGCGGCAAAGCCGACCTGGCGTCGCAGGAGTTCTCCGACTACATCAAGTATTATCCCAACACCGACCTGGCGGGGAACGCCTATTTTTATCTGGGAGAAATCCAGTTCAAGGCCGGCAATTATCAGCAGGCCGTGCAAAGCTACGATCAGGTGTTGCAGAATTTTCCCAGCGGCAATAAGGCAGCGGCGGCGCAGCTGAAGAAAGGATTTGCGCTGATCGAACTGGGCAAGCAGGATGACGGCGTGTCGGAACTGCGGCACGTGGTGCAACGGTATCCGCATTCGCCCGAGGCTCTCCAGGCCAAGGAGCGATTGCGCAAGCTCGGAGTGTCGACACGGGGAGCTTTGTCCCGCAATTCAGGGATGGACGAGGAAAACGAATAACGCTATACGGTGCGGGACTTGTGCCGGGGAGCTTTATGTTTCCGAGCCCGGTGCGCATGATGACGCTGCACCTTGTGATGCGATCGTCTGACGTAGGTCAGGGAAGCGTGAGGCGTGTCGGCCATCACCAGCGGAATGGCGAACACGAACGCCAATATTGCCAGGAGTAGCTTCTTCATAAAATACCTTCCATCGGATTACTCGGGCAGATGATTACGATACTCGATTTTCCGAACCCAAAGCAAAGCACACAAGCGAGTCAATTCCGCCCGCCAGTGATAGAGTAGCTACCAAGGCGGCTGGTCTGCTCATTTTTCTGCCGCCCGCTTTCATATTACGAGGTGCACTCATGGCGGAGAACGAACCGGATCAGGATCTTGCGAAGGGCGCAACCGAAACAGAGAATCACGAGCAAGACGGCAACGTCGGTTTGCAGGAACAACTCGGCCATCGCGATCAGGACCCGATGCTTAAGGATGCGGACTCGGATTTCCCCGAGCCCGGCCAGAATCCAGAACACAGTGGAGAGCCGGAGCGCAAGACCGCCTAGAGAATCCGCGGCTCAATCCTGCAAGGTAAGCGCTGCGTCTTCCGCAGCATAGTCAAAGACGGGCGCAAACGGCGCGGCAGGCGGATTCCCAAGCTCCCATGCGATGGTCTCGCGAATCGCGTGCTCGATCGCGACTGGCTCGCAATATCCCAACTCGCGGCGAATGCGCGCCGAACTCGCGATCCAATGCTGTGCGGCATTGCCCGGCTGGAGAAGATGAGCCGGCGTCCGCTCAGCGGGCAGAACCACGAACTCTCCCTCCCACCGCATTTCGTCCGCAATTTTCCGCGCCCACTCCAGTTCGCTGAACGCAGGCTCCTCGCAGACGTTATACACGCGCCCAGCGGCGCGAGAATCGGTCGCGGCCAGGGCAATCGCGGCCGCCACGTTCTCGACATAGCCACGGGGCGAGCGCCACGCTGCCAGCTTGTCGGCAAAAAGGATGTGGCGTCGTCCGTCAGAAATGCGCTTGACGATGGGAAAAAAGCGATGCAAGCGATCGCCGGGACCATAGATCATGGGCAGACGAAGCACGGTCCCGCGGAGGTCTGGGTCGTTCATCACGACGCGTTCAGCAGGTATTTTGTCGTAATCATCCGTGACCCAGGCGAACGTCTTTCGGAGGCCTTGAAGAATCGTGGGCGTGTAGGGATGCAGACTACGCCGAACGAGCGACTCTTCGGTCAACGGCAGCGGCTCCAAGGGACCGTCTTCAGTGCCGTGCAGGACAGCAATCGCCCGGTAAACGTCCATGCTGCTAAGCATGACAACGCGGGCAGTGGAGCCGCGGAAGGTGTTCATCAGATCTTCCGCTTGCGAACCCGAGCTGACAATCAGATCGATCACTACGTCGGGAGCGAACTTTTTCAGCTCCGGAGCGCTGGCCTGGAGTTGGTTGCGATTCCCGCGAATGTCTTCGACGCCCGTGGGTACGGTCGTCGCGTCCCGATGAAAAAGTGCCAGCGAGTGCCCTCGCCGCTGCAAAGCGGGAACCAGAAAGCGCCCAATGAATCCATTGCCGCCGATGAGAAGAATGCGCATGGAAAGCGGCGACACCCCCGCGCCTCGGTTAAGAGGTTAGCGCAATTCTTCCATCACCGCATCGAGTACTTCCTGGCCCGGCCGAGTGATCGAGTCGGGCAGCGTGGCCAGCGGTTGGTCGACCACATTCAGCATCTCGATGAAGTTCGGTGCTTGCGGGTTCACGTAGAACACGCCGGTCAGCACTTCACCCTTGTCGTGGGCTTCGGTGAGCCGGGTGATGGCGTGAACCTTGTCGGTCGGATCGTAATCTTCTTCGAGCTTGCGCAAACGCAGGTGCGAACCGTCGTGCATGGTTACATCCACAGTCGATCCGGCATCGTACTCCACGTTGATGTCCTCGAAGTGCGGAACGAAGCTGACGTCCTGCAACGTCTCTTCGTGTTCCTTCACGTATTTGTAAGACTTGGTCGAGCCCTCGTGATCGTTGAAGGTGACGCAGGGGGAGACCACGTCGAGCATGACTGTGCCCTTGTGTGCGATAGCGGCCTTCAGCATGGCGCTAAGCTGGCGCTTGTCGCCAGAGAAGGAGCGGCCGACCAGCGTCGCCCCGAGTTGAATGGCCAGAGCACAGGTGTCGATGGGCGGAAGATCGTTGACCACGCCGCTCTTCAGCTTGGAACCGAGATCGGCCGTGGCGGAGAACTGGCCCTTGGTCAGGCCGTAGACGCCATTGTCTTCGATGATGTAAATGATGGGGAGATTGCGCCGCATCAGGTGCACGAACTGTCCAATGCCGATGGAAGCGGTATCGCCGTCGCCGCTGACACCGATGCACACGAGCTTGCGGTTCGCCAGCAAGGCGCCGGTCGCAACCGACGGCATGCGTCCGTGCACGGCATTGAAGGCATGGGAGCGGCTCATGAAGTAAGCCGGCGCTTTAGACGAACAACCGATGCCGCTGGGCTTGATGACAAGTTCCGGCTCGACGCCCATTTCGTACATGGCTTCGATGATGCGCTCTGAAATGGCATTGTGGCCGCAGCCGGCGCACAGCGTGGTTTTGCCGCCCTTGTACTCGATGACGGTCAGACCAATGCGATTTGTCTTCGGTGCAGGCGCAGCGGCTCCGGGTTCAACCGTGGTGCTCGACATCTACTTGCCCTCCATGCTGGTCAGTTCGTCGGTGATGGAACGGGCATCCAGCGGCAGTCCGGTGATGTGCGCGAGGCTGCGCAGGCGCCCGATCAATTCGGGCTTCAGGTCCAGCTTGAGCAGGCTGAGCATCTGGGCGTCGCGGTTCTGCTCGACCACGTAGATGTGCTCGTGCTGCTCGATGAACTCATGGACCTCGCGGGTGAAGGGATAGGCCCGCAGGCGCAGGTAATCGGTCTCGATACCGTATTCCTCCCGCAATTGATCGCGGCTCTCGCTGATGCCCCAATGCGAGGTTCCGTAGCCGATAATGCCGATCTTTACTTTGTCACCGCCGGCATTGTTGCCTTTGGTGAGCTCGGGCCGAGGCACGAACGAGCGCGCAGTCTCGAACTTGCGGTTGAGGCGCTCCATGTTGTTCTCGAAATCGTCGGCGCGCTCGCTGTATTGCGCTTTCTCGTTGTGTCCGCTGCCGCGGGCGAAGTAAGCCGCCGCGGGATGCGAGGTGCCCGGCAGCGTGCGGTAGCCGATGCCGTCGCCGTCCACATCTTTGTACCGGGCGAAGCCGCCCAGCCGATCCAGATCTTCCTTGCTGAGCACCTTGCCGCGCTTGATCGGCGTCTTCGGGTAGGGGAACGGATCCGCCATCCAGTTGTTCATGCCGAGATCCAGATCGGACATGACAAATACCAGCGTCTGGAATTGCTCCGCCAGGTTGAACGCTTCGGTGGCCATCGAGAAACACTCTTCAACGGAGCAGGGAATCAGCATGATGTGCTTGGTATCGCCGTGAGAAAGGAACGCCGTAGAAAGAATGTCGCCCTGGGACGTGCGCGTGGGCAGCCCCGTGGATGGACCGACACGCTGAATGTCCCAGATCACGCCGGGGACCTCGACGTAGTAAGCCAGGCCTGCAAATTCCGACATGAGCGAGATGCCGGGCCCGGCGGTTGCGGTCATGCTGCGCGCGCCCGCCCATCCGGCACCGATGACCATGCCAATCGCGGCCAGTTCGTCTTCCGCCTGCACGATCGCGAACGTGGCTTTGCCCTCGGGCGTGATGCGGTATTCCTTCATGTACTCGATCATGGTCTCGACCAGCGAGGATGAGGGCGTGATCGGGTACCAGGTCACCACGGTGCAGCCGGCAAACATGCAGCCGAGCGCAGCGGCAGAGTTGCCGTCGATGATGATCTTTCCGGCAGTCTTGTTCATGCGCTCGATGTAGAACGCGCCGCGCTTCTGCAGGTTCGCCTTGGCGTACTCGAATCCGGCCTGCGCCGCCGCCAGATTCAGATTCGCCGCTTTTGCTTTGGTGGCGAACTGCTTGCGAATAGCCTTCTCCACTTCGGCCATGTCGATGGTGAGCAGGCAGGCGACGACGCCCACGTACACCATGTTCTTCACCAGTTTGCGCAGCTTGGCCTCAGGACAAACGGCGGCAACCAGCTTGTCGTAGGGGACGGAATAAAAGATCAGATCATTGCGCAGCTTATGCAGGGCCAGAGGTTCGTCATAGAGAACCGAAGCGCCCGGGGCCAGCGACATGGTGTCTTCCGTAGCCGTCTCCGGGTTCATCGCGACCAGGAAGTCGATTTCTTTCTTGCGTCCGATGTAGCCGTTCTTATTGGCCCGGATCGTGTACCAGGTGGGAAGACCGGCAATGTTGGAGGGGAACATGTTCTTGCCCGAGACCGGTACGCCCATCTGAAAAATACTGCGCAGCAAGACTGTGTTTGAACTTTGTGAGCCGGAACCATTGACCGTTGCGACCTGGATGCTCATGTCGTTGACGATCCGCTTCTGCCCCATGCCGCCGGTGGAACCCCGCGGCACGACATCGGTAGTGGCCATCCCTACACCTTCCTTCGATTCATGGGCAGCATGCGCTGGCCCGGAGTTATGAGTGCGGAGGAGGAAACATTTCAATTATACGGCGGCGGCGCCGGTTCGGTCGCGCCGATTGCCCGTCCAGAGCCGAGAGGAACCTGGTAAGAAACGAGAAGAAGGTCCGCGCTCTCACGCTCCGGTTTTGAAGAACTGGGCCATCGTGCGGAACTTATTATATCGTGCTACGACCAATTCGGCAGGGGGGATCTTTTTCAGGTCGGCGTAATGCTTCTGCAGGCTGGCATCGAGCAGGTTGGCGGCGGCCTCGTGATCGCGGTGCGCTCCGCCTTCGGGTTCGGGGACAATGTCGTCGATGCATCCGAGTTCTTCAAGGTCGGTTGCGGTGATGCGCATGGCCTCGGCGGCCAGTTCCTTTTTTGAGGCGTCGCGCCACATGATGGCGGCGCAACCCTCGGGAGAGATGACCGAGTAGATGGAATTCTCCATCATCAGCACGCGGTCGGCGACAGCAATCGCCAACGCCCCTCCGCTGCCACCCACACCAATCACGGTGGCGATAATAGGCACTTCGATGCGAGCCATCTCGCGAAGATTGTGAGCAATGGCCTCGGCCTGCCCGCGTTCTTCGGCGTGAATGCCGGGATACGCACCGTCGGTATCGACTAAGGTGAAGATGGGGCGCTTGAATTTTTCGGCAACATGCATTGCGCGCAGCGCCTTGCGGTAACCCTCGGGATGCGGGGTGCCGAAGTTTCGATACACGCGCTGCTTCATGTCGCGGCCCTTTTGCGTGGCCACGACCAGGACTTCGTCGCCATGAAAACGCGCCATACCGCAGACAATCGCCGGGTCGTCGCCAAACCCGCGATCGCCGTGAATCTCGCTGAAATCGGTGAAGACCCGCTCGATGTAATCGAGCGACTGCGGCCGTTGCGGATGCCGCGCCAGTTCCGTTCTCTGCCAAGCGGTGGGCGGGGCGCTCATTTCCCGGCGCAGCGTCTCGATGCGGCCCTGGAGCCGCGCAATCTCGCGGCGCGTGGCGGCATCCGAGCCGTTGGACTTCAGGTCCTCGACCTGGCGCTCGATCTGCTCCAATTCCTGCTGCGCTTTTTCGGTTGGTGCCATTTGTCAAAGTTTGCTTTTCCTTCGTGTCCTTAGTGGTTAAAGATCTTCAACCACAAAGGGCACGAAGGTTCACGAAGGAAAACAAATCATGCTAGCTAATGATTCGCACGCTCCCGCGCCCACACAGTTGCTCGACGCGAGCGATGAAGGCGCGGTCTGGAAGCACATTATAGCCTTCCGCCTCCATCACCACCATGAAATCCCCCTGGCGCTCGACGTCGAACAGAACTTTGGCCTCGCCCTTGCGTTCCAGGAACAGGGAATGCAAGGTGTCAATGGTGGATTCGCCCGAGGTCTCCAGGGGGATGCGGACGCGGATGGCTCGCGGCAGGGGAACCTTGGCCTCTTCGAGCGGCATGATTTCAGCGGCGGTAATCTTAGGATTCGCGCCTTCTTCGATGCGCACCCCCGCCTTCACTAATACCGGCACTTCAAGCTTGACCTTCTCACCGATTCGCTTGTAGGCCTCGGGGAATACGATCATATCAATGGACCCCGACATGTCCTCGAGCGTGGCTTGCGCGTAAAAGTCGCCCCGCTTGGACTTGAGCACGCGAACATTGCCGATGATGCCGGCGGTGACGATGGTCTCGTCCTTGCCGGTGGACCTGGTCATTGCGGCCAGTTCTTCGACGCTGAGCGCCTGCAGGTCCTGCAATTTGTCGCGATACTTCTCGAGCGGATGGCCGCTGATGAAGAATCCCAGGATTTCTTTCTCCGCGGTGAGCCGCGTGTGCTCGTCCCAGTCCGGGGTGTTAGGCAACTTGTGATTGTCCGCCTGCGACTCTTCCTCCGCGAACACGCCAAACAGGCCGTGCTGGCCGGACTCGACATCGCGCTGGACTTTTTGGGCCTGCTCCATGGCTTTTTCGAGGACAGCCATGAGTTGCGCGCGGCGCCCGAGCGAATCCATAGCGCCGCTCTTGATCAGCGATTCCACCACGCGCTTGTTGAGCAGCCGCAGGTCGACGTTTTCGCAAAAATCAAAAATCGTTTTGAAGCGCCCCAGTTTCTTGCGGCCGGCGACGATCGACTCAATCGCGTTGCCACCCACGTTCTTCACGGCAGCCAGGCCAAAGCGGATGGACTCGCCATGCGGCGTAAAATTCGCGTCCGAGACATTGATATCCGGGGCCTCGACGGCGATGCCCATCTCGCGGCATTCATTGATGTACTTGACCACGTCGTCGGTGGAACCGGTCACCGACGTGAGCAGCGCGGCCATGAATTCGATCGGGTAGTGAGTCTTGAGATAGGCGGTGTGGTAGGCGAGCAGGGCGTAGGCGGCGGAGTGGGATTTGTTGAAGCCATATCCCGCGAACTGCGCCATGAGATCGAAAATCTTTTCAATCTTCTTCGGCGGAAACTTTCGCTGCGCGGCGCCTTCCACAAAACGCTCGCGCTGCTGCGCCATCTCCTCCGCCTTCTTTTTGCCCATAGCGCGGCGGAGAAGATCGGCTTCACCCAGGGAGTAGCCCGCGAGGCGGTTCGCGATCTGCATCACCTGCTCCTGGTACACGATCACGCCCAGAGTCTCTTCGAGAATTTCTTTCAGCTCCGGCAGTTCGTACTCCACTTTCTTGCGGCCGTGCTTGCGGTCGACGAAGTCGTCGATCATCCCGCCCTGGATCGGGCCCGGGCGGTAGAGCGCGTTGAGAGCGGTCAGATCTTCAATCGAATTGGGCTGGTACTTGCGCAGTACGTCGCGCATTCCGTGCGATTCAAACTGGAATACGCCGGAGGTCAGCCCCTTGTGGAAGACCTCGCGGTAGGTCTCGTCGTCCTGCAAGGGGATGTCGTCGAGCGTAAGAGTCTGGCCGCGTGTCTGCGCGATCAGCTTGAGCGCGTCGGTCAGAATGGTCAGCGTCGTCAGGCCGAGGAAGTCCATCTTCAACAGGCCCATCTTTTCGATGGCGACCATGTCGAAGGCGGTGACAATTTCGTCGTTTTTCGTCTTGTGCAGAGGCACCAGTTCGGTGAGCGGGCGCGGCGAGATCACCACTCCGGCGGCGTGCACTCCCGAATTGCGCACCAGGCCTTCCAGCTTGAGCGCGGTATCGAGCAGTTCGCGCACCTGCGTATCTTTTTCATAAGCCTCGTTCAGCTGTGGAGACTCTTCGATGGCCTGATCGAGGGTGATATTGAGCTGCGCCGGAACCATCTTGGCGATGCGGTCGACGTCGGCATAAGGGATGTCCATCGCGCGGCCGACGTCTTTGATCGCGGCTTTGGCGGCCATGGTGCCGAAGGTGATGATCTGCGCGACATTGTCGCGGCCGTATTTCCGGGTGACGTAGTCGATCACTTCGCCGCGCCGGTTCATGCAGAAATCGATGTCGATATCGGGCATGGACACGCGCTCGGGATTCAGAAAGCGCTCGAACAGCAGCTCGTGCTGCAGGGGATCGATGTCGGTGATGCCGAGCGCGTAGGAAACCAGCGAGCCCGCCGCCGATCCGCGGCCCGGTCCCACCGGGATGCTGTGTTCCTTGGCGTAGCGAATGAAGTCCCAGACAATCAGAAAATATCCCGGAAACTTCATCTGCTGAATGATGCCGAGTTCTCGTTCCAGGCGCTGCTCGTAATCGGTGATGGGATGCTTCAGCTTGCCCTGCTCGCTCAGAGGGCGCAGCGCCTCCAGGCGGCGGGCAAAGCCCTGGCGCGTGACGTGCACAAAATAGCTGTCAATCGTGTAGCCGGGCGGGACTTCAAACTCAGGAAACGGATTCGCAACTTTTTCCAGCCGCAAGCTGCAGCGTTCGGCGATGTCGAGGGTGCGCGTCAGCACCTCCGGCGAATCCTTGAACACGCGAGACATTTCGTCGTGGTTCTTGACGAAAAATTGCGTGCCCTCGAATTTCATGCGCGCCGTGTCGCGGATCGACTTGCCCGTCTGGATGCACACCATCACGTCCTGCGCGTGCGCGTCGTCTTCGCAGAGATAGTGGCTGTCGTTGGTGGCGACCAGGGGCAGGCCAAGATCTTTTTCCAGTTGGAACAGGCCCGGATGAATGCGGTGTTCCATGGCCAGGCCCTGATCCTGAATTTCCAGGAAGAAGCGATCCTTGCCGAAAATGTCGGCGAAGGTTCCGGACGCGGCCCGGGCGGCCTCGTAGTTGCCTTCCACCAGGCGCTCGGCCACTTCGCCCTTCAGGCATCCCGAAAGTCCGATCAATCCCCGCGAATGCTCCGCGAGGAACTTTTTGCTGATACGCGGCTTGTAATAGAAGCCGTGTAGCGAGGCCTCGGACGTGATCTTGACCAGGTTGCGGTAGCCCTCTTCGTTCTCGGCCAGGACCAGCAGGTGATTGTAGGTGTCGCCTTCAGGCGGCGTGCGTTCAATGTTGTGGTCGTCCTTTTTGCAGACGTAGAGTTCGCAACCCACGATGGGCTTCACACCATGCTTGTGCGCCGCATTGACGAAGTGCACGGCCCCAAAAATGTTGCCGTGGTCGGTCATGGCCACGGCGGGCATTCCGAGTTCCTGCACCCGCTGACAGAGCTTTTCGACGTCGCAGGCGCCATCTAACAGGGAATAGTCGGTGTGCAGGTGCAGGTGAACGAATTGGGACATGGGGCTACCTTTAGTCTAACGCAGGAGGGACAGAGGAAGTGTGTGGACGACTGTGCGTTTTCGGGGCGTTGCGACGTAGTGGCTACAAAGCGGCTGAAAGGAAGTCCGCGGCCTAGATAGCCAGGAACATCGAGTGGCGGACGCCTCGTCCGCCCGCCAAGAACGGAGTCCCGCTCGCGAGACCGGAGCTCTTTATCTCGCCTGTCTTCAAGCCTCTTTTTTTGGCTCGTCTTTTTCTTTGGCGTCAACCAGAACCTTGCTGAGTTCGGGCAAACTGTCGCTGCCACATCATAACTGCCCCTGGTTGCTACGCCGGCGAGATCAAAGGCGGGCACCCGCTCAACGTTCTCGCGCTGTACACTTCTGGACGTAATCCTTTTGACATTGCGGGCCGGGCCGGACAGGCGAATGAGCGAAGGTCCTGCGCCGTCTAATCGAACCGTCAAGGAGATATTGCGATGCAGCGTAGAGATTTTCTGAAGAGTACTGTTGCGGTTGCTGTAGCTGCTGAACTTGGAATCGGGAAAGCAGAGGCGAAGGTTCCCGCCCACAACTGGGGGAAGTATGACTTCGGCTGCGGCCCCCAGGTCAGCGACCACCTCAATCAGGGTCCGTTTCCGCAATACCCGCCGGATGCCGTCATTCCAACCGACGACGTGGTGATGACCACTACTCCTACGGAGGATCCCGTGCCGAACTATGGCAAGGGACTGGTCACCTATATCACGGCGGATAGCGGCACGGAGGAAATCAAGTCCGACAATATTCCTCAGGCGATGGAAGAGTTGGTGCGATTTCCCCTGGGCCAGCAGCTTTATATCCGGCCGACGTGGCGGGAAGTGCAGCCGCGGCCGGGACGGCTGGAGGTGCCCGATTATCTGAAGCTGGTTTTTGACCTGGCGAAGAAGAACAACAAGCGGATCGGATTGCGAATTCAGATGTGCGCTCCGGACTATACGCATGCAGCGGCGTTGCCGGATTTTGTTCTCGAAAAAGTCCCGAAAGTTGATCTGGTGCTGAGCGATCAGGAAAGTGCCGCTTCGGCGAAACGATACTTGCAGAATCCGCATTCGAAATATCAGCCGCGCTATGACGATCCTTTTTTTCAGCAGGCCTTCAAAGAACTGGTGGGTCAGCTGGCAGCGGAGTTCGATGGCAGTCCGCAGATCGAGTTTATGGACACGTTCATGTACGGATTTTGGGGGGAAGGACACACCTGGCCATTTGCAAACAATCCATTCCCGGATTACCTGACCGCAGAGCGCACCTGGACCAACATGCTGGAAGTGCAGCTCGAACACTTTAAGAAGACGCCGCTGCTGACCAATACTCAACCGGACTTTAGCCGGGTAGGGAATTCAGAACTCCTCGACCGCACGGTGCGCAGCAACAACTGGATTCGCAGCGATACCATCTTTATTGAGAACGAGCAGATTGAAGCGCTCAGCAACCGGCCGCCATGGATCGCGGCACTGCTCGAGCAGGGGTTGCCGGGCAAACCTCCGGATCCGGGCGCCGCGCAGGAAGGGATTTCTCCCGCAGAAAATATGATCGACCACGTGATGGATATTGGCGCGAATTACTGGTCACTGTGGAACTTTCATCAGATCAGCGCAAAGAATTTGATGAACTACTACCAGGCGTATCCGGCCGCATTCGACCGGATTAACCGGCGAATTGGCTATCGGGTGAGGCCGTCTTTCATCTGGAGCTATAAGGATGGTAGTTACCTGGGGCTGATTGTTGGCTTTGCCAATGACGGCATTGCGGGAGTGCCGGGCGTGTTGCGGGTGACGGTGGAGAGCGCGGACGGGAAGCTGCTCACGAGCGGTTGCCTGGACGCCGGTTATCCGTTGCCGGGCAAGATTCGGCAGGCACAGTTCGTGATTCCGAACGTCGCAGACTGGAAAGGATTGAGGCTTCGAGCTGAGATTGAGGTGAAGGGAATGCGCTATCCGGTGCGGTGGGCTTGTCACCAGAAGCTAAACGATGATGGCTCGCTCACGCTGCGGGCCAATTTGCGGCAACAGGTTTAGGAACTGGGTAGTTCCGCTTCTTGAGAGCTGGGTGAGCCACTGTGGGGAAGCGCAAATTTCTGCATGCATGCGTTTGCCCAGCCTCCTGCCTCCCAGGTTTCCAATCTCCTCTCTTGACATCGAAAGCGTATCGGACCAGAATTTCAAAAGTTGTTTCCGGGCCCAAATGGGCCCAAAACCGATCGGGAGTACGCTCTTCCCCCATACTCCTCTGGAATCCCCAACATCGTAGCGATGCGCACGAGTCGAAAAATTGTCTGTGTTAAATGAGGAGATGTTCAATGAGGATGTCGGGGGTGGTTCTGATTTTTCTGGTGCTCAGCGGTCCTGTTTTGGCGCAAAAGGCATCGGAAAAACCGGGCGACATAAGCCAGATTCAGCACATCATTTTTCTGGTTCGTGAAAATCGCAGTTTTGACCACTACTTTGGAGCTTTTCCCGGAGCCGACGGCGCTACCACAGCGACGATTTCGAATGGTCAAGTCATTTCACTACCTCGCGCGACCGATGCCACGCCTCAGGACCTCTGTCACACCTGGTTCTGTGCTTTGGCCGGCATCGACGGGGGAAACATGGATGGATTCGATCTCAACCTTGGGGGAAACAAGAGTAACGAATTTATTGCTTTTAGCCAGATGCAGGAAGCCGACATCCCCAACTACTGGGCCTACGCAAAGACATTTGTCCTCGCGGACCACATGTTTTCTTCGATTCATAGCGACAGCTTCCCCAATCATCTCTACACCATCGCGGCAACCTCGGGTGGCGTTATCAGTATTCCGTTCCTGGCCCCGGACGACCCGCACGGCAACGGCCTGAATTGGGGATGCGATGCTCCCTCCAACATCACCGTGCAGCAGTTTGACGCCGACGATAATCTCGATTGGGTCTACCCGTGTTTTGACTTTCCGGTTCTTCCTCAGAACCTGACCAACGCCGGTATCAGCTGGAAATACTATGCGGTGCCTGCGGGCACAATCGGATACAACTTTTCCACGTTGGACGCGATCAACTACATTCGCAACGGTCCGTTATGGACCTCCAATGTGGTTGCCGACACGACATTCACCAGCGATGCCCTCACCGGAAACCTACCCGCGGTTACCTGGCTAACCACCGGACGTCGTATGACCGAGCATCCTCCGCAAAGCGTGTGTTCCGGTGAAAACTGGGTGGTGAACGCAGTAAATGCCGTGATGCAAGGCCCAGATTGGAATTCAACCGCTATCTTCATCATGTGGGATGATTTTGGAGGGTTCTACGATCACGTACCGCCCCCGCCGGCGGAAGATTTCTACGGGCTCGGGGAACGGGTTCCGTTTCTGATCATTTCTCCTTACGCAAAACCCGGCTATATTTCTTCCACACAATACGAAGCAGCTTCGGTACTGAAGTTTGTAGAGGAGCGCTTTGGGCTGCCGCCGTTGACCGCGCGCGATGCCGGAGCCAACGACATGCTGGACGCCTTCGACTTCAACCAAACGCCCCTGCCCCCGCTCGTGCTGCAGCAGCGCGTGTGTCCAGTGTCGGCCGCGTCCACAGTTGATTTTGGACGGTGGCACGCCGTCGGCAGTAAGAGTCCAACCTATACTCTCGTGCTCAGCAATTGGGGAACGAACCCGATGACCTTCACCAGCAAAACGATCACCGGAGATTTTTCGATTGGGACCGGCTGCACGACGAAAGTTGCTCCCGGAAGTTCCTGCAAGTTGCAGTTGAACTTCAAACCAACGGCCGCCGGAACTCGGACGGGGACGCTGACCTTAGTCGACAGCGATCCCAGCAGTCCGCAGGTCGTCAATCTCACCGGGCAGGGGACTAACGTATCTCTGAGCCCGGCTCCGGTACTGTTTGGCCCTCCGACCGCCAATGGCGGGCCAAACTCACAGCCATTTGGCAGCAGCTATCCCGTGTCCGTTGCGCTGACGAACAAAGGAAAAACGCCGCTCACCATCTCTAATATCGCGATTGGAGGTACGTGGGCCAACCAGTATAGCCAGACCAATAACTGCGTGGGCACCATTGCTGCCGGCGCGAGCTGCAAAATCTCGGCGGTTTACACCCCTACCATCACCGGCTTTTCACCTGCGCCCATGACGATCACCAGCAACGACTCGGAAAGTCCTATGATCCTCTACCTGCAGGGGCAGGGCACACAAGTCGGAATTCCGGCCACAGTTTCTTTTCCCAGCACGAAGATTGGTTCGTCTTCCACGGTAGCGATTCCCGTGACCAATGATGGAACTACCACCCTTACTCTCGGTGGATTTTCGCTTACGTGCTTTAATTCCACCGCAGGCATCTGCAACTATTACACGCAAACCAACAATTGCGGCACGAGCCTGGCTGCGGCGCAGTCGTGCTCGGTCAGCGTGACTTTTACTCCCGGCGTTACGGGCAGCAGCCCGGGCACGCTCTCCGTGATGGACAACGACAATACGAGTCCGCAGCAGATTGGACTTACTGCAACCGGACTGGCCGCCGCAAAAAGCAGCGCAGCCGGGGCCAGCACGGAGGTGGAATCTCAGTAGAGACTGCTGCGCTTAGGTCTCAAGGATGGGCGAGCAGGCCGCGGGCGCGCCTCTCGAGAATGAGCGTTCGCACCCTCTGCTGGTCCGAGGGAGGCCACATTTCCTCCAGCGCCTGCCAAGCCTGGCTGTCACGACCGCTATAGAGGTAATTCAACACGATCGTCAGCACCGCCTTCACGGTGGATGCCTGGTCGATAAACATTTTCTGGGTGTAGACCGAACGGCGGAATTTATCGAGACTGTCGGGGGTCAGTTCATTCTGCGCCTTCGCAATCTGCTCGTCATACTCTTTCCGGTACTCGGCACTGACATCGATCAGCTTGCTTCCCTGCAGACGAAAGGTCAGTTCGGGGATCACAGCATTCTCGTGGGGGAGTAGGAATAAATCGAACGCACCTTCGCCTGTGCGTATCTCAACCTGCCCATCATGGCGACGACGGAAGACCAGCGGCACTTGATTGTGAATCTCCCGAAGCACCCGCGGTTTTTTCCTCAAACTTACAATCCAGTAGGTGTAACAGCAGCCCCGTCCGCCTGAGAAGCCGTCGAAAACCACTTCGGGCGCCCCGTCGCCGTTAACATCGGCTCCGGAGATTTCGTCGAGCGACATCGCCCACTCCCGGGCAACCGTTTGGCGAACACCGCGGGGTGCCGCAACCGTGCCACGGCAACGGTAGTCGGAGGTCCTGGGACCGGGGAGCATCCGGATGACATACCCGCCGATGCGATGAACCCGTTGGTAGTTCCTGGAGACCGGACACTCAAACTTACTATCCGCCTGTGCTGAAGCGCATAAGAAAGAAACGCAAAAGAAGAATGGGATGGCGGAAAGAATGTAGCGTTGAGATCCGAACATAGCAGCTGCGAGGATTCTAGCATCCGACACGTGATCGAGCCGTTATGGGCCGGTGCGGGTGCAAGGCGGACGAGGAGTTGTTACGACCCCGAATCTTCCGGAATCGAAGTTACCAGAACGATTGCCAGAGGAAGCTCTTGCGATCCGCCATTTTTTACTGATTTCACGCGAACTTTGACCTGCAGCACACAGGTGCCCTCATCGTCGGTAATCACTCCCGGGAAGTCTTTCAGGTCGGTATCGACCTCGACCAGGCTCATGATCGCGGGACCCTTAGTGTGGAAGGCCAGTTCACTGCGGCGAACCAGATCAGCAACAGGCATCACGAGATCGAGGCTGCGGTCATTTATGGTCGGCACCAAGACCACAGAATTGCGCGGCTCATTGCCCGACAGACCGCCCATCACCATTGCGTAACGCATGGTGTAATATCCGGGCCTTATGGTTTGGGGACGAAAGTCGCGCACATACTGTTGGATCACCAGGAAATGAACGATTCCGAGCAGCGTCCCCTGTTTCAGGCTTCCATAAGGGAGTTGCTTTGCACCGGTCGTCTCGTCTTTCGTGGCGATTTGCTGGGCCCAAAAGATTTCGCAGATCGCGGTCTTAGAGCCATCGGAATCGGCGATCAGTCGAGTACCCTGAGGACGCAAAACCCCCAGAACGCTTTCCGGCAGACGAGCGGACGCCTGGATTTTCACGGGTTCAATCGAATAGGTCGTATCTCCCCAGGCAGGGGCGGCGCCAAGGGCCAGAGCGACGCTCAACAATAGCAGTCCGCAACCTATCCGCCGCGCACTTAGATCGCGTCCCTTCATATTCCTCCGTCTCAATTTCCCGGAAGCGACAAGCTAGGTTGTGGACATGGAGCCAAGAGCTTGCGCGCTCAGCGGCCCACGAGTTTTTGCAGCTCTTCGGGATAGCGAGCGCCTTGTACCGGAATCTTTTTTGTGGTGTTGTCGAGTTCGCGAAGATCTTCGGATGAAAGCTGGATGTTCGCCGCGCCGATATTTTCTTCCAGACGATGCAGCTTGGTCGTGCCGGGGATGGGAACGATCCAGGGCTTTTGCGCCAGCAGCCAGGCCAGTGCGATCTGCGCAGGAGTGGCCTTTTTCTGTTGCGCGAACTTGCCGATCAGGTCCACCAGCGCCTGATTGGCTTTGCGATTTTGTTCGGAGAAGCGAGGGACGACGTTGCGGAAGTCAGATTTGTCGAATTTCGTGTCTCCGCTGATCTTGCCGGTGAGAAAGCCCTTCCCCAGGGGGCTGAAGGGAACGAAGCCAATCCCGAGCTCTTCCAGCGACGGGATCACTTCTTTTTCCGGTTCTCTCCACCACAGCGAGTATTCGCTCTGCAGGGCAGTGACCGGCTGCACGGCGTGGGCACGACGGATGGTTTTGACGCCAGCTTCGGAGAGTCCGAAGTGTTTGACCTTGCCTTGCTGGATGAGGTCCTTCACGGCGCCCGCGGTGTCTTCGATAGGCACGTCCGAATCAACCCGGTGCTGATAAAAGAGGTCGATTATATTGGTCTTGAGGCGCTTGAGGGAGGCTTCGGCAACTTGCTTAATGTGCTCGGGGCGGCTGTCGAGCCCGGCCTGTTTGCCGGTTTGGGGATCGAGTTTGAATCCGAATTTGGTGGCGATCACCACCTTATCGCGGAAGGGAGCGACGGCCTCGCCTACCAGTTCTTCGTTGGTGAAGGGTCCGTAAACCTCGGCGGTATCGAAGAACGTCACACCGCGTTCGTAGGCGGCACGGATGAGGGCGATGCCGTCCTTCTTGTCCACGGCGGGGCCCAAGCCGAAGCTCATGCCCATGCAGCCCAGTCCGAGGGCGGAGACTTCGAGAGTACTTTTTCCCAGCTTGCGCTTTTGCATGATTGCTCCTTACGAGTTGGTGTGCCTTTGGATGCTGGATATGCGGATGAAGGTGCGAATCCGCAGAAGTTCACGATGAAGAAAGTATAGTTTGCCGGCGAGCGGGCGGTTTGCCTATTTCGCTGAAATTCTTGCCAGATTCTTCGGATTCTGGAGTTGGGAACTTTTCCCTGGTTCTTTCCGTACCCCTTCGAGCATCATCCGTATTTTCGAAACGAGGAGCTATGAGCAAACATCAGGTTCTGTTTGTCGCCGTGTTGGCTGGGTGTGTCAGTCTTTCCAGAGCTGCGCAAGCGCAGAGCGTTCCGCCGCTGGACAAGATCCAGAACCAGCAGGAATTGGACAAGGCTGGGGCGGCTCTGGATGCGGCGCTGTTTGACAGCTACAACAAGTGCGATCTGGTGAAATTTAAATCGCTTTTTGCGGATGATGTGGAGTTCTATCACGATCAGGGTGGCGTGACGCTGGGCAGCGCGGCGCTGACCGAGAGCGTCAAGAATAATATCTGCGGCAAGACGACGCGGGAACTCGTGCCGGGCACGTTGAAGGTTTATTACATGAAGGGGTATGGGATGCTGGAGACGGGAGTGCATCGCTTTCATCATCCGGGGCACGAGGACACGGAGGGGGTGGGCGAGGGGCAGTTCGTTCATTTATGGGAGTACAAGGATGGCGCGTGGAAGATTACGCGGGCGATCAGCTACGACCACCACAGCGCTGGGAATAAGTAGTACCCGGTTATTGGGCTTCGTTCAGCCAGTTGCGGGTTTGGTTCTGGATGATGTCGTAGCAGTCACAGGCGGCCTGCCTGAGTTTGGCGAGATCGGCGATGGTGACGTTGCCGCGGGTATAGGTGATCATGCCGGCTTTCTGAAGGATGCTGGCGGCCACGCTGACGCTGGTGCGGCGAGCGCCGAGCATTTGTGCGAGAAATTCCTGGGTGAGAGGCATGGTTTCGTTGCCGATGCGGTCGTAGCTCATGAGGAGCCAGCGGGCCATGCGTTCTTCCACACCATGCAGGCGATTGCAGGCGGCGAGCTGGGTGGATTGGAAGGCCAGCAGCTGCGAAAAACGCTGAAGTTCCAGATGCAGGCGGGGGCAAGCGGGCAGGACCCGCCGCAGAACGTCAGAGGAAATGCAGTAGGCCGTAGCATCGCCCTGGGTGATGACGCGAGTGGCACTGGTCTTGAATCCGAAGATGACGGGCACGCCGACAAAACCTTCGCTGCCGATAAGGCCGACTTCGATGCTCTTGCCGTCGGATTGAACGGTGAGGACGGAGGCCATGCCGTCATTGAGGAAATAGACGGAGTGAATTACGGAGCCGGGCTCGTGCACGATCTGGTGAAGGCGGAGATGGAGGAATTCGAGGGAGGGGAAGATGTCGGCGCATTCTTTGCGGCCGATGTTCTTGAGAATGCGATTGCCGATCTTTTGAGGGTCGGGCTGAGCGGGCGCGGTTCTTTGCATACGACGGGAGGAGTTGGTCGCCATGCCAGTGGATTCAATTAATTCGGTTCACGGCGATCACCGGGGCGAGTCGCGCGCCAGCCTGCCGAACAGCCGTGCTCGCCCATGAGGATTCTGTTCGCGTAACAGCTTTTGTGGGAGTCACTGAATCGAATCCCCAATTAATGACGGATTATAACACCGGGGTTAGATAGGAGCCATACGGGGCTTACTTGACTTCAGCGACGAAAAAAAATTATGGGTTGCGAATATGCGGGCTGACCCGGCCGCAATCCACCACCTCACGGAATCCCTGCCCATGAGCCCTCTTGTATGATGATGGCGACGGCCTGGCGTAGGGCAGGCCGAATTGCGTCTGCAAGATCCTGAGGAAAGAATCGTTCTCACATGGACAAGAAATTTCGTGTGTTTGCCACATGCGATATCGGGGAAGCGATCGACCTGCTGCGCACGCGGGGGTACGAGGTGGAGGTGTATCCGCATCCGGAGGCGCCGCCGAAGAGCGTGATTCTGGACAGGGTGCGATCCGGGATCGACGGGCTGATTACGACGCTGCGCGATCAGATTGATGCCGAGGTGTACGAAGCAGGAAAAGGAAAGCTGAAGGTGGTGGCGCAGATCGCAGTGGGATTCGACAACATCAACCGGGCGGACGCGAACCGGTACAAAGTGCCATTCACGCATACCGCCGATGTGCTGACGGAGGCGACGGCGGAATTTGCGTTCTTCATGATGGGAGCGCTGGCCCGCAAGATGTGGAGCGCGGAACATCTGACGCGAAAGAACCAGTGGGGATACTGGCATCCGTACCTGCCGTTTCTGGGGGACGAGGTCACGGGCAAAACGGTGGCGGTGATTGGCACGGGGCGGATCGGGCTGGCGTTCATCAAGAAGAGCGTTGGCTTTGATATGAACATATTGTGCTATGACCCGGCTTATCAGAATGAGGCGTTCGTGAAAACCATTCAGGAGATTCATGAGCTGCGGCACGCGCGCGGGCTGAGCAAAGAAAAACCGTGGATCAAGTATGTGAAGCTGGAAGAGGCGCTGCGCAATGCGGATTTTGTGAGCGTGCACGTGCCGCTGCTGCGCGAGGGCGAGAGCGACACGCCTACATATCACCTGTTCAACGCAGAGAGGCTGGGGATGATGAAGTCGACGGCGTACCTGGTGAATACGTCGCGGGGCCCGGTGGTGGAGGAAGCAGCGCTGGCGCGGGCATTGCGCGAGAACTGGATTGCCGGGGCGGCGCTGGATGTATATGAGAAGGAACCGCTGCCGGCAAGTTCTCCGCTGCGGGATCCGGCGATTGAGGATCGCTGCCGGCTGATGCCCCACTTTGCCAGCGCGGCACGCATCACCCGGCTTTCCACCGATCCCGAGAAAGGTATGGCGGGGCGGTGCGCGCAGGGATTGATCGATGTGCTGGAAGGGAATTACGGCGGGGATGTGACGAAGATGCCCTTTGTAGTGAACAAGGAAGCGTTTGCGAAGTGATACGTTTCATGACAGGAAAATGACAGAACAATTACCGTGCTGGCGGGTTCAATCAGGAGGAAGAGGCGTATCTTTAATCTTATTGCCTGAGGCGGGCAGCGGGTACAATATGAGTTGTATCAGGTAAGGGGTTTCATGAAAAAGCAGCTTTTAGGTTTGGTTGTGTTTGGGCTGGCCTGCGTGCCGGCGCTAATGGCCTTGGATTCGCCACAGGGGCTGTTGAAGCTCGAGCCTGCGCCGAAGGAAGTGCAGTTGCGCGATGGCGGGTTCAAGGTAAGGCCGCGGACGAGAATCTTCGTGTTGCTGGGGCATCAGGCTGAGGATCGAATTGCGGCGGAGACGCTGGCGGAAGAGGTCGAGGATCAGTCGGGCATGAAGCTCGACATCCTGGGCATGAAGGCGGCGGGCAAGGCCGAAGATGGAGCCATTGTGCTGGCCCGGCTGCAGGATGCGCGGGTGCGTCGATTCCTGGAAAGGAACGGGCTGCGGGCGGATCAGGCGATTGGACAGGACGGCTATTTGCTGTTCTCCGATAAGTCGCACCTGATTGTGGCGGCAAATTCGGGCCAGGGATTGTTTTACGGCGTGCAGACGCTGCGGCAATTGTTGCAGCCGGCGGGCAAGGAGCTGATTTGTCCGGCAGTGGGCATTCGGGATTGGCCGAGCCTGCAGCACGACACTGCGCAGGATAATGTCAACCGGCAGGGGCAGCCCGAAGTGGCACGGAGCGAGAACAGGGCGCCTCGAGGGTAGGCAAGTCAATTTGTGGTTCAGGCGTCCGCAAGGGACGCCTTTTTCTATTTCCAACGGAACATTCCCAATCGCATAGAATTCAAGGCATGTTTTCGGAACGGACGAACTGGCGACTGGCGCAGAACCGGTTTACCCAGGGGGTGGAAGAGGTGCGCGCCGCTGGGGCTACGCTGCTGGACTTGACCGCTTCCAATCCTACGCGGGTTGGGCTGGCGTACGATTCGGCGGGGATTTTGTTGGCGCTGGGGTCGGCGCGGGCGCTGGATTACGATCCGCAGGCGAAGGGACTGCGCGAGGCACGGGAGGCGGTTGCTGAGTATTACCGCGCGGAGCACGGGATTCGGGTGGATGCGGAGCGGATCGTGCTGACTACGAGCACGAGCGAGGGATATTCGTTTGTGTTCCGTTTATTGTGCAATGCGGGGGATGAACTGCTGGTGCCGAAGCCGAGTTATCCCTTGTTCGAGTTTCTGGCGGACTTGCAGGATGTGAAGCTGGTGCCGTATCCACTGCTCTACGATCATGGATGGCAGATGGATTTTCCGTCGCTGGAAAAGGCGGTGACGGAGCGGACGCGGGGTGTGGTGGTGGTGCACCCGAATAATCCCACGGGGTCGTATGTACACGCGGAGGAGATCGGACTCCTGAACACGTTTTGCCAATCGCGCGGACTGGCGTTGATTGCGGACGAAGTTTTTCTGGATTATCAGTTAGGAGAGATCTCCGGCGGCAAAGCCGTCGAGTTTCGCTCGACCGGACAGCCGGAGGCGGCTGTCCCCACAGGCAGGATGCGGGCGAGTTTTGCCGGGAATCAGGCGGTGCTGACGTTCACGCTAAGCGGGCTATCGAAGATTTCGGCGCTGCCGCAGATGAAGGTGGCTTGGGTGGTGACGAGCGGACCTGCTGAGCAAGTCGAGGCGGCGATGGAAAGGCTGGAAGTGATCGCGGATACGTATCTTTCGATGAATGCTCCGGTGCAGTGGGCGGTGCCAGCCCTATTGGAGCAGCGAAGAAGTATCCAGAAACAATTGCTGAGCCGGGTCGGGAAAAATCTTGCGGAACTGGACCGGCAACTTGCGGGCCAAGAGGCTTGCCGGCGGCTGACTCTGGAAGGCGGATGGTATGCGGTGTTGCGGGTTCCGGTGACGCGATCGGATGAGGAACTGGCGATCGCTTTGGTGCGGAAGAAGGGGGTGATCGTACATCCGGGACATTTTTATGATTTTCCGCGGGACGGGTATCTGGTGTTGAGCTTGATTACGGCGGAGAAGGAGTTTCGAGAAGGGATCGCGAGGCTGGTCGAATTTATGAACTGACGGCCTTGGGTCGGATGCGAGCTGGATGGCACCGTTCGCCGGCGGGAAAGGCTTTTAAACGCTGAGTTCGCGGAGAAAGACTACCGAGGAAACTGAGAAAAGCGGCTGCTCATGGCTTCAGAAAAAGTTACCCCCCGCTGACGGCGGGGACGATGGATAATTCCGAGCCGTCGGCGAGGGGCGTGGCCAGTCCGCCGGTGTAGCGGATGTGTTCATTGCCGACGAAGAGGTTGATGTGCTGGCGGATTTGGCCCTGCTCAGTGACGATGCGGTCGCGAACGCCGGGATAGAGGGTCCAGAGGGCGGTGAGGGCGTCGGCGACGGTCGCAGGAGAGGCGCCGATTTTGACGGTGCTGTGGCCGGCGGTGAAGTCGCGCAGCGCGGCGGGAATGTGAAAGGTGACGGGCACTACTTTTTGGTCTTCCTCTTTCCCAGGGAAGTTTTTTTCCTGATGGTTTTGTGTCGGGCAGATTTGGAGGACGCAGCACGTCCTGGTTCGGGCGCGGGGCGGACAGACATCAGCGAGCCGTCGTCGACAATGCCGGTGCGCAGGCAGACGATAGAGGGCAAGCCTTCCAGGATCCTGTGCCAGGTTTTGCCTTCATCGCGAGAGCCGTAGAGTTGGCCGCTGCGGGTGCCGAGGTAGAGCCCATGGGGATCATAGTGGTCGGCGGCCAGAGAATCGCGCAGGACAGTTTCGTACGCACCTTTTTGTGGTAACCCGCGCATGAGCGGTTCCCAGGAGTTTCCGGCATTGCGGGTGCGATAAACGCGCAGGCGGCCTTCGCAGGCACAACGGAATTGGTCGGACTCGACGGGGACGACATAAGCGCAATCGGGATTGTGCGGGTGCATGACCACGGGAAAACCGAAATCGGAGGGTACGCCGTTGGCGATGTCGGTCCAGGTGTCGCCACAATTGTCGGAGCGATAAATGCCCCAATGATTCTGCAGGAAGAGGCGCTCGGGGCGGCTGGGGTGGAGCGCGATTTTGTGCACGCACTGGCCGAACTCGGGATATTTATCGGGCATAAAGATCGCGCGAACGCCGCGGTTTCGAGCGGTCCAGGAGGAACCACCGTCATCGGTGCGATAGACTCCGCCGGAAGAGATGGCGATGTACATACGCTGCTTGTTGGCGGGATCGAGCACGATGGAATGCAGGGCGAGGCCGCCGTTGCCGGGCAACCAGCGAGGACGGTGAGGATGATCGAAGAGGCCGCGCACGAGCGACCAAGATGCTCCCGCGTCGTGACTTGCGAACAGGGCTGCGGGTTCGACGCCGCAATAGAGACTATTGGGATCGTCGGGCGGCCCCAGAGTGATCTGCCAAATATTTTTCAGTGAAACACCGGTATCGGGAGGGAAGCGCACGGGAGCTTGTTGCGGGTTGGTCCAAGTCTTGCCGAAGTCGTCGCTGGAGCGGAGAAGCGTTCCCCAGAAACTTGCGGTAGAGGCCCAGATGCGGCGCTGGCCGTCGCGTCCATCGTAGGCGAGAGAATAGACGGGATTACCGTGGAAGTAAGGGCCACCCACTTCCCAGCGAGTGCGCTGGGAGTTGGAGCGGAGGATGAAGGCTCCTTTGACGGTGCCGACGAGGAGGAGAAAGTCTCCTTTCCGGGCATGGATATTGTGCACGCTGTGCATGACTGAAATCGGCGGGGCGGCGGAGGAATCGCGAGACGGTTCCGGGGAGACAATGGCGCCGGACTGAACCGCTTCGAGGGCAGCCTGGACTTCGCCGGCGCGCTGGTAACGCTGAGCGGGTTCTTTGGCGAGGCAGCGCTGGATGATCGCCCAGAGGCCGGGCGGGACGGGAGGTCCGAGCGGCTTGGGAATTTCGCGCATGATGGCGGAACTGATTTCGAATCCAGTGCGTCCTTCAAAGGGCAGGCGGCCGGAAGCCAGTTCGTAGAGGACGACGCCGAGGGCCCAGAGATCGCCGCGGACGTCGGCGGCTTCTCCGCGAAGAATTTCGGGAGCCATGTAGGGCAGAGTGCCGCTCATGCTCGAGGCGGTGTTCACGTTGGAAAATGACAGGGTGGGAGCGTCGAGCAAGCCTCCGCCGACGCGCTTGGCGAGGCCGAAATCGAGAACTTTGACCAGACCTTCAGGGGTGACGACGATGTTGGAAGTTTTGAGATCGCGATGGACGATGCCGCGATCGTGAGCGCGAGCGAGCGCGGCGGCAATCTGGACTCCGTAGCGGAGGACGGATTCAGGAGGCAAGCCGTTGCCGGCGCTCATGGCGTGCAGAGACTTGCCTTCGACGAGTTCCATCACGATGTAGAGTTCGCCATCGGTCTCGCCGACTTCGTGGATGGTGCAGATATTGGGATGCGACAGGGAAGATGAGGCGCGGGCCTCGTGCAGCAGATTCTGGCTGGAGGAGGGGTCGAGGCGGGCGTCTTTTTTTACGACCTTGACGGCCACGTCGCGATGCAGGACTTCGTCGTGCGCGCGGTAGACGACACCCATCCCACCTTCGCCGATCTTGGCGGTGACGCGGCAATGGCCGAGCATCTGGCCGATCACAAGCAGGCTCCTTGTAAAACAAGTTTCAAAGCTTCATGGTTTCAGAGTTTCAAGGCTTCAAAGCGGAGAGCCAGACGCAGTTGAGATTGGCCTTTGAAACGCTGAAGCGTACATCGTACAGGAATATTATTGATTGTTGATTTTTGATTGTTGATTGATGGCGCAAGGCTCTGGATGCGGAAATGAAGCAGCCTTTTGGTTGAGAAGAAGGTTGCCCCTTATTTGCGGCGGGAAATACCTGAGACGATTGGAGTCCAACCGGGGAAGGCAAAGTGCGCATCCATCCTCCGCTTTTAGTTTGCTGTATTCGGAGGATAACAATGGATCGCAGGAAACAATGTCTGGCATCAGTGTTTTTATCAGCTGCGTTGCTGGCGCCTTTAGGGGCGAGTGCGATGGTAATGCCGCAGGACGACCGGGACCACGAAAGACAAGGACAGGATGATCGGGAACACCGGGATCACCGGGTTTACGACCCGCAATACAAGGATTACCACAACTGGGATCGGCGCGAGGACGAGGCGTATCGCCATTGGCTGGAGGAGCGGCATGAGGCATACGTCGATTACGACCGGCTCGACCGCAAGATGCAGCGGGAATATTGGAGGTGGCGCCATAAACACAACGAGCACGAAGAACATGAGGAGCACGAGCACCAGTAGTTGAGGGCGTAGGCGCAACCAAACTCGGGGAGCGGCGGGCATTTTGAGGTATAATCCCTCGCATGCCTGCCGCACCTGGAGCCAACAAGGCCGTCGGGATGGTGCCTGACGAGCTCAAGTTTGAACCCAAGTCCAAAGGACTTGCCACCCCTCGCAAGAAGAAACCCAAAGAACTGGCGGTGATCACGGAGTGCTGCACAGGATGCGCCGGGTCGCCGGCTTGCGTGGAATATTGCCCGGTGGAAGATTGCATGTTCTGGGTGCCGGACGAGGACCATCCGCCGTTCGGGCGGATCGCGATCGACCCGATTCTGTGCATCGGATGTAAGAAGTGCCTCAGCAAAGGGCCGGATGGATGCTTCCTGGACGGGTGCCCGTGGGATGCGATTGTGATGGTGGACATTGCTGAGGTGGAGAAGGAAGTGGGGCCGATGGCGATCTAGCTCCAGGCTATCAGCTGTCAGCCATCCGCCAACCTCGTGCGCTCATGGCGCGTTGATTCAAGTCTTTCAACTGCAGTGAATCCCAATTATTGACGTGAGAAGGACGGCTCGGATGCCGTACGCGTGTGGCGAAGGCTTTGCGCGAGGTACCGGCGGTCAGGCCGGGGACGCCGGCGCTACTTTGCTCGGGCTTCGATCGCTCTTTCGGTCTGCAGGGCTTGTTGGCGGACGTCGTTGGAGATGTCGGGCACATCGCGCTCGTAGGGGCGGATGGCGGCGAGATCGTCGGGTTGGCCGATTAAATAGAGGGCGCGGAGGGCTTCCCAGACTTGTTGGTTGGCCGGATCGATTACCGCTAGCTCGGAGCCGGCGGCTACGGTCGCGCCGGGCTGTGGCACGGAACGGATGCGACCGGGAATAGGAGAGCGGACGTCGATGGGCTGGGATGCGCCTGCGGGCTGGAGTTTCGCGATCAGTCCTCCTTGGTGGATCGCGGTGCTCGGGCGGTCGGCGTCGACGATCTTACCTGCTGCCGGGGCGGTGATCTGCGCGGGTTGGAGAAGCGCGACGATCTGGGAACGTCCGGCGGCGTCTCCGAATCTCACCAACGACAGTGCGGCGTTGCCGCGGACGATGGGCGAGGGATCCTGCAACATTTTCAACAAGGTTTCGTGGAAGCCTGCGGCGGAAGTGTCTTGTCCCATGACCCAGGCGTCGGTATTGCGGACCTGTTCCACTGGATAGGCGGAGAGACGGATCAGGTCGGGATACCACTGCTTGGCCGCGGGGTCATTGTGGGTCATGCGATCGCCGAGTTGAACCAGAGCGTGCTGAATGTGACGCGGTTTTTTGTCCTCGTGGAGGTAAGCGGTAAGTTGCTGGTCGGAGAGATTCCGGCCGAACCAGGTATTCCACCAGAAGAGGAATGGCATCAGGACGATGAGCCATCCGGTTACGAAGAACAGAATCTTCTGGGTGGGCGAGATGCTGCGTTTGGGCTTAGGTGCGGCAGGAGTGGAATTTTCGGATTGAACAGACATGGGCTCTGATTGGGAAACTATAGCAGAATCGCGGGAAGTACTCGGTGCTGTAGGTTCTATACTGAGTCCAAACAGCAAAAATATACTCCGAAGACTACTCCACGTCGGCGTCGAGCACGCGCTCCTGTTCCAGATAATGGGACATGGCGTATTGGGCCAGGAGCGGGGTTTGGAGGCGGACTTCGGCGCCGATCCATTCGCCCTTTTTGTGGGGCTGATCGGGGGAATGATGGCAGCGGCCGCCGCTGCCGAATTGGGGGCCGAAGTCGGCGGATTGAATTTGGTCGAATTGTTTGAGTTCGCGCCAGGCGGCGTCGCCTACCGTGCCGGAGACGTCGATTTTGAGCTTCAGGACGGACATTGAGGCGACCACAAGGGCTAGAGCCCTAAATTTCTCTAGGTTCTAACGCGGCCCTAAAGGGCCGCTCTTCCACGGAACTCGGGCATCCTTTCGAGCTTAGAAAAGCGGCCATCGGCATTCGTAAATCAGCTGTGCGGGAACCATTGGTAGAGCATGAAGTACACGATGACTCCGGTTACCGAAACGTACATCCAGAGCGGCCAGGTCCAGCGGGCGATGACGCGGTGCTTATCGTAGCGGGCGCGGAGGCCGCGGTTGAGGGTGACGATGGCCAGCGGAACGATCACGATGGCCAGGGTTACGTGCGAAATCAAGATTGCGAAATAGACGGGGCGGGGCCAGCCCTGGCCGAGGAAAAGAATGTTTCCAACTTTGAAGTGGAAGAATAAATAGCAGGCCAGGAAGAGCGACGAGGCGACTACGGCGGCGATCATGCAGATGCGGTGGGCAGCCATGCGGTGCTTGGCGATCAGGACGCGTCCGGTGAGCAGGAGTGCAGCACTGGCTCCGTTGAGGGAGGCGTTGAGAGCGGGGAAGAAGGCGTATTGTTCGGCGATCACGCGGCGGGCCTCGTGGTGCGGCGGTTGGCCATCAGCAAGGCGAAGGCGAACATGATCAGGGAAAACAGGATGAGGGTTGCAATGGACGACGAGAGGGGGAAAGTGCCTTCCGCGGCCGGATAGAGGAGGCTGCGGAGCGCTTCCACGCCGTAGGTCAGAGGATTGAGGCGCATGATGATGCGAATCCATCCCGAGGCCCCGGAGAGCGGAAACAGTGCCCCAGAAACCAGCCAGAGAGGGATCAAGAACAAGTTCACGACTGCGTGAAAAGCCTGGGAAGAATCCATGGGCCAGGCGATGGCGAAGCCGAGCGCGGTGAGAGAGAAAGAAACCAGGAATACGACGACTGCGACCAGCAGGACTTGAACCGGGTCCAGATGCACTCCAGCAAAGGGAGCGAAGACGAGGAAGATCATGCCCTGGACTGCGGAAAGGGTAGTCCCGCCCAAAACCTTTCCCAATACGATCGCGGTTCGCGGAACCGGAGCCACAAGAACGGAGAGAAGGAATCCTTCTTTGCGATCCTCGATCACCGACATCATGGTGAAGATGGAGGTGAAAAGGATGATCAGGATCAGGATACCGGGGTAAGAATAATCAAGATAGTGCTGCTGGCCCGGTCCGCCGCCGGAGCGGAAGGAAGTTCCGAATCCGGATCCGAGCACTGCCCAGAAAACCAGGGGAGAAGCCAACACGCCGATCACGCGCCCGGTCTGGCGGTAAAAGCGTACGACTTCGCGCCACCACAGGGTGAAAGCGGGCAGGAGAACGCCCGCCGATGTGCGGGCGCTCGGATGCGGCATGGTGGCAGCTTGGGTGGACACTAGGAACTCGCCTTCACGGCCGGAGCTTTTCCAGCCGGTACGGCTGCGGTTGGCGTTGCCGGCTTAGCTGCCGCAGCTTCTTTTTTCTTCTGCAAGAATTTCAGCAAGCCGTGATCGCGCGCCTCCCAGTAGGCATTCAGCAAAAAGCACAGCGAGAGGGCGAGCAGAATTAAAGTTGTGAATAGGCCATCGACGGTGGCGGAAAACGGCGAGATGGTGATCATGCCGCTGACGAAGATCCAGACGACGCCTACGAGAGGAACGATACCGAGCACCAGGGAAAGCACGAGAATCATGGGACGCAAGCTACCTCCTCTTCTTCTTGGGTTTGGCCGGGGATTCGGCTTCGTTATTTTCACTCCAAAACTTGTGGCCGGTGCGGTGGATGAAGACGTCTTCCAGCGCGGGCTTGCTGACCGAGATGGCCTGAATCTCGCCGGGGAACGCTTCGACCAGGTCAGGGACGAAGCGGTGACCGCCCTCCCGCTCGATGCGGACCTGATTGCCGAGAAGGGAGGCTTCGACATGGAAGCGGGTACGGATTTGACCGGCGAGAGTGGCGGCGTCGTGGGCGGCATCGAGCAGGATGACGTCGCCGCCAATTTCGCTTTTCAATTCCGCGGGTGTGCCCAGGGCGACGAGATTGCCTTCGTTCATGATGGCCAGGCGGTCGCAGCGCTCGGCTTCTTCCATCAGGTGAGTGGTCACGAGAACGGAGACGTGCTCCTGGTCGCGAAGAATTTGCAAATACTGCCAGAGGTCACGACGGGCGCCGGGATCGAGCCCGGTGGTGGGCTCGTCGAGCAGCAGGACTGCGGGATGATGGAGCAGGCCCTTGGCCAGTTCGATGCGACGCTGCATGCCTCCGGAGAAGGTCTCAACCCGCTCCTTAGCGCGATCGGCGAGACCAACCCGGGTCAGGATTTCTTCCACGCGCTTCCTGAGAGCTGAGCCGCGCAGGCCGTAGAGATGTCCTTGATGCCAAAGGTTCTCGTAGGCGGTGAGCTTGAGATCGACGCTTTGCGCCTGGAAAACCACTCCGATCTGGCGACGGACGGTCGCGGAATCCTGAGCGGCATCGCAGCCCATCACCAGGGCGCGGCCGGAGGTCGGGATCATCAGGGTCGAGAGGATTCGGAACAGCGTGGTCTTGCCGCTGCCATTGGGGCCGAGCAGGCCGAAGAGTTCCGCCGGACGGACATCGAAGGAAACGCCATTGAGCGCAGTGCGGTTTTCGTAGCGGTGAACCAAATTCTGAATGGAAATGACGGGAGCGGCGGAGGCGTGCTCCACGGCAACAGCATCATCCAGAGAAGCGACTTTCGTGACCAATGAGAACCCCAGGGGACTAGGTAGAGTGTACAGTTTACGACATGTATGCAGGTTTCAAGGTTTCAATGTTTCACGGTTTCGATGTCTCAAGGAGCCGATACCTTCGCTCTTCCCGGGAAACTCTGAAACATTGAAACCTCGAAACGTTGAAACGTTGAAGCCTTTTCCCATCAGGCGGCAGATGGATTTCGCTCCGCTGCGGGGACGCGCTCTTCGAACGCCACCGGCACATGGCGCCAGACTTGAATGGCTAGAACGACCGTAGTTGCCAGCAACAGAGCGCCTACGGCAACGTGAGCGACGGTGGAAATGACCATAGGAAGCTCGGGCTGGACGGCATCACGCCCCCAGGCCACGCGGGTCAGGAAGGCGGTAAAGCCGAGGCAAAGCTGCGTGATCACCAGGGCCAGCATCAGGATCGCCGGCCGGCGGACAGCCTCGATGTGCGAATACACGCTGAGAGCACGGACTGCCGTCCAGGCAAGCACGAACGAGACCACGGCTGCATGCACCACATGCGGCCACCAACTCAGGCCGTGATGGCGGAACATGGCGCCGAGGATCAGCTGAACGTAAAGGACGAAGATCGAAAGAAGTGTCAGGGTGAACAGGCTGGGGCGGCGTTGGTCGAATTCGACGCGCGGCTGTTCCTGGATCCATTTCTGTCCGGTAAATAAGGCGACGGCGACGGCGAGGCAGAAAAATGTTTGGGCCAGCGCGGCGTGGGCGGACGAGACTGCCGGAGGCAGGTAGAACAGCACCGTGATGCCGCCCAGAATTCCTTGAGCAATAACCGTTCCAAGGGCAGCAAAGCCGAGGATGCGCATCCGGCGGCGCTTTTCGGAACGCCACATCCAGACCGCGAGAATGATTGTGAGCAGGCCAGCCCCTTGCGCGATCATGCGATGGGTGTGCTCGAATTTCACGCCACCGACAAGTTTCGGAATCTTGTACCAGGAGCCGAAAGAGGTCGGCCAGTCGGGAACGGAGAGGCCAGCGTCGTTGCTGGTGACGAGGGCGCCGGCGATGATCAGGAGAAACGTCCAACAGGCCAGGACTACGGCGAAGCGGTGAAGCCTGGGATTGTAATTGGTGGCGATGGCTTTCAGAGTGATGCCCCTTGGGTTCTGAAGCTTGGCAGAAAGTTATCGTAGCGCGGCCATCCTGGCGAGACGGCGACGCTACGACAACCCGGTATTCTATCAAAAATAAGGCCGCTACTCGCCGGCCGCCTTGAAGCTGGTGTCAACGGTCTTGGTTTCTTTCGGACCGACGGTGACCTTCTGGTCCTGCTCGCCCAGCTTTTCCTGAACGAAGGCGAGGGTGTAATCGCCCGGGGGCAGGCCCTTGATTTCGTACTTCCCGTCTTTGTCGGTAACGGCAAAGAACGGGCTCTTCACGACGTTGATGTACATCTTCATCCAGGGATGCTGGTTGCACTTGACCGGCAGCATGATCTCTTCGCGGGCGAAGGTCTTCTCGAGTGGAGCGGTGGATGGGGGCTGCGATTCGTTCCACTCGCGGTTATCTTTCGGCGTGGGGTGGATGTTGTGGGTGGTGGGATCGTCGTTGTTGATGGTGATGGTCTGTCCCGTCATGACGCCGAGCACATGGGGATGATACTGGCAGCCTTTCTGATTGAGGACCACCGCGTCCTTGGGGACGTCGAAGGTGCGATCGCCGAGGCCGTCTTTGACATAGACGAAAACGTTGGCCAGATCGCCATTGCTGACGACGATGTTCTCGGCATGGTTATCGCCCTTACAACCGGGATCCTGGCTCATGTCGATTTTCGCTTCCTTGGGAGCGGTGCCGTCGAACTTGACGGTGCCGTTGATCGTCGCCACCGTCGCGGGATCAATCGGAGTGGCGGCGGGAGCCGCGGTCTCAGCGGGTGCGTTGCTGGATTGTTCGGTGTTCTCCTTCTTGTTGCAGGCCGCCAAAACCAGCAATGCAAATAATGCCAGCATACTGACGGTGAGTGTTGCCCAAACTGCTTTTTTATTCATTGATGTCGCCCTCTCTTGAAGTAACTGCGGCCTCCGGCCGGCTGTCTGGCGGACGGGTTCGCCGCGCAGTATTTGCAAGTAAAAACGAACAGTTTTATCAGACAGGCCATTTTACCGCGAACCACCACCCGCAGTACCATGCGCTTCCACCGCGGCCCGTTTGCGATTGCCCGAAGGCTGCACCGCCGCCTTGGCCCGTGGCAAGGATGCAGCCACGCGCCGCTGCTCTTCCGGCGTCAACTGGAAGATGTAATCGGTTAACAGTTTCCGGTGATCTCCGGTGTAGCCGTTGAAGGTCGGCGGCGTCGGGCCGGCGAATACCCACTGGTTGTCCTGCTGCTTGAATAAGCCGGAAGGCATGGAGGTGCCGGGACTGACGGCTTGCGGGTCAGTGATCCAGCGCTCGACCCAGTCGGGCTTCAGGCGTTCTTTGGCAAGCAGGAAATTGGGAGCGGTGGCAAATCTGTCGTGCGCGGGCTCGCCGGTGGCATGGCACTTCAGGCAGGGCGCGGCTGTGCTCGAGAACAAGCTCCGCGCCATGTCTGTTTCCCTTGCGGTCAGCACTGGCACCTGCTCTGGAATGTAGGGCAGCGGCTGCTGCGACAACGCCTCGAAGAAGCGAACCAGCTTGCGCAGTTCGTTGTCAGAGAAAAAGAAGGTGGGCATGCGGACCTTCAAATACGGGCGCACGCCGTCGCGGTTCGTATCGGTCGTGCTGAGCGACGGGTTGGAGAGGAACTTACGCAGCCACTCGGGATCGACGCGCGCGCCTTCGGTCAGCAGCTTGGGAGGCAACTGGTCTTGCGCGTCCTGATATTGTTTCAGGCCCATCAGAATGGTTTGCTGGCCGGGGATGAACTGGTGGCAGCCCATGCAGTTGTATTTCTTGACGACCCACCAGCCTTCCTGAATGTCGTGGCGGGCGTCGCCGGGCTTGTACTGATAGCTGTCGGGCAGGGACGTTTCCTCGCTCCCCATTAAAAATGTAGTGAGGTCGAGTACCTGCTCTTTGGTCAGGTGGGCGTTGGGCATGCGGAGAGCTTCAGTCGGGCTCTTGACCATGCCCTGGTCGTAGACGTTGGGCTCGGCGAGTTTGTGCTCGAAGAAGCCCTTCAGGTTGTACCAGGGTTTGGTGGCTGGGCCATCGGGCAGGCGAGCCAGATCTTCTTTGTCTTTAATCGGCTCAGCACCCTTGCCGCCTCGCTGCGCGGATTCGGTGAACAACGCGAAGTCGAGGCGCTCGATGGGCTTGCTGCCTTCGAAAGTGAGTTCGGTGCCGATGCGGCCTTCATCTTCCATGCCGGCGATTTCATGACACCCGGCACAGCCAAAGTAGCGGACCCACTTCTTGCCTTCTTCTTTCAGATTGGGATCATCCATGAAAGAGGCTTCGGCGTAGGAAGAAGGATCTTTCTTTTTCTGGGTGATGAGATAGCTGGCGATGTCTTCGGCGTCTTCCTCGCTCAGACGCAGGCTGGGCATAACGGTCATGTTCTGCACTTGCAGTTCGTGACCGTCGTTGGGGCACTTGCTGTGCTGGAGATCGAACTGATAGGGAAGACCCTTCTTGGCATAGTCCTCAGGCCCGATATCCTTTTTCTCGTAGGGGCAGTAGGGGCGCGTGCGCTCGCGGGCGTCGTGAATCCAGCGAACGAGGTAATCGTAGTTGGCTTTTTCGCCGACGCGGGTCAGGTTGGCGGCGAAGGTTCCGCCCTGCATCTGATCGCCTTCACCGATGGAGTGGCAGGCCAGGCAGCCGCGGGTTTCGAACAGTTCTTTGCCGTGGGCCGCGTTGCCGGGCTTGTGCTTGGGCAGCGGGTCGGTGAGCCCGGACTGCCAGATAAAAGCCGAGATCGCCTGAATCTGTTGATCGGTCAAGCGGAAGTTCGGCATTTTGGTGGTGGGCCGGAAGTCGGTCGGCTTCTTCAGCCAGACGGGAATCCAGTTTTTATTCAGCTTGAGCCGGACGTCTTTCAGGTTGGGGCCGATTTTCTTCATGTCCTGCATCAGGCTGTGTGATTGATAATCGAGCTGCTGCAGGCGTCCATCGAGCTTGCTATTGGCGACGCGAAGGTCGACCGCCTGAATGTTGAGTTGGTTGGCTTCCTGGTTGGATTCGGCGGCATCGGCCTGTTTCATCAAGTAAGCCGCCTGCTTCAGGTTGTTCCTCTTCTCGGTTTCGATCTGCTTGATCTGCTGGCCGATTGAGTTTAGATCTTCGGGTTCGCGATCATAGCCTTCGAAGCGATGGCAGCCGTTGCAGCCGCGCTGGCGGAAAAGATCTTTGCCGTCGTTGATGACTTGGAATTGCACGTCTCCGGCGACCAGGACGCGATCGGCTGCGTGACAGTTCTGGCATCCGGCCTGGGCATTTTCTTTCGGGAAAAGAGGCCAGAGCCAGTGCTCGTAATTGCCGTGCCCCTTCTCGACGCTGGTGGTGGCGCGTCCGTTGCCCTGGTGGCAGGGCGAGCATCCGAATTTTTCCGGATCGTGAATCCTAAGCAGTTCCGGTTCGGGATGGCTGGTGAAAGCGCGCGCATACTCGTCCGGCTTTTTCTCGCCCTTGGGCGTCATCGAAGCCGCGGTGATTTTCAGCGGCTCGCGGGTGTTCATGTGGCAGGACTCGCAACGGTCCACGATGTTGGCTTCGGCCACGTTGATCTGCACGATGGCGGGATCCCAGTCGGCGGCACGCTTCTTCAGGCCATCGATCTGTTGCGGAGTCAGATCAACCAGGTGATCGGAGAGATAGCCGTCCACCTTGGCACGGGCTTCCGTCACCGGCTTGCCGGCGTCCCCCAGCTCAACGCTAAGCTGGGTCTTCTCGTTGCGGATGTCGTTATAGGTTTTTTCCAGCTCGTCGAAATTGAACTGTTTCTTGCTTCCGTCGGGAAACTCTACGGTCGCTTTCTTTTCCTTGTACTCCTTAATTTCATTTCTCTTATTCTGCTTGGCTGAATCACTCGAGGCGGTCTCCTCCTCGTAGGTCAGCGCGTTCACATAGGCGCGCCGGTCGGTAAATACGCTCTGCACCGCCAGCAGCCGTGCGTTCGCGTCATCGAGCTTCGAGCGGATTTGGCTCATTTGCGGCGCAGCATCTGCGCTGGCTTTTTTCCACGCCGCGTTCAGGACGGCATACTCCGGATTCGATTCAACATCCTTTTCCGAAGTCTGCGACTTGGAGCGCGCGGTGTTCAGGAAAGCGGTGTAGCGTTCTTTCCATTGGTCCTGGAAGGCTTTCCAGGGGCGCTGTCCCCAGGACTCGTCCCACAAGGCCCAGAACAGAGTGGCCACCAATAGAATGGTCGCGATGACGTAATGCGCGGCGTAGGACTTGCTGGTTATCGGATCCTGCTCGGGGATGGGTTTATCGGGCACCGAATTTTCCCTTCCATGCAACGATTGCAGATTTTCGATTGTAGATTTCAGGTTGCACTAGATTCAGTCTGCAATCTGAAGTCTGAATACCGCGATCCTCTTCATATGTTGAACCACGGCGTAATCCATACGTACTTGATATGCCAGAGCAAGCGCAGGCTCATCTTCAACGGCAGGGCGACCATGGTCAGCAGCAAGAACTGCATGATGCCAAATTGCAGCAGGCTCATGCGCCGGAAGTCTTTTCCCATGCGACGACGGAAGATCGAATAGACCAGGCCGCCGCCCACCAGGTAATAGCCGATCACAACAACCGCGCCGAAGATGCCCTTGCCGAGGTTCGACGTGATGCCGAAGATATCCGGCAAATCGCGGTTGACCTCGTAGATCAGGCGGTTATGGTCCCAAGTCTGGCCGGGCCAGAACCATTGCCAGCCAGGGCCCCGGATGAAGGTCCCGATCAGGATCATCGCGACCCAGAGAATGACGAAGCCGAAGAGAAAAGTGGAAACCGAAAATTTGCGTTGCTTCCACGTGTAGTACCCGCTGCCCAGCGGGTTGGTATCGATGTAAGGAATCACCATCAGCCCGACGATGATCAGGGTCGGCATCACCACGCCAGCAATCCACGGGTCGAAATAAACCAGCATCTCCTGCAGGCCGAGGAAGTACCAGGGCGCTTTGGCAGGATTCATGGTGAGGTTGGGATTGGCGGGCTCTTCCAGCGGGGCGTTAAGCGAGATTGACCAGACCATCAGGATGATGGTGATGATGATGGCGGCGAGGAACTCGATACGCAGCAGGAACGGCCACACGTGGACTTCTTTTTGCCATCCGGGCTTGAAGGGCCAGGTCTTGCGATGGTGAGTCTTGGCGAGCGCAGGATCGCCCTCAAGCTGGGCGATCAATTGATCGTTGGCGTGCGCTTGTGTCCACGCCAGATAGATGAAGAAGGCCAACAGTGGAATCAAGGCCACGATGGGCACGTTGTCGGGGGCAGAGCAAATTTCCCAAAGTTGTCGCCAGTCCATAAGGTCTCCCAAAGCCCGTGTAGCGACAGCCGCCTTCGGCTGTCGGCCGGGCCAAGCCCGGCAATCTCATGCCGATGCCCAAGTCTTGTCGAGCTGCGCTTCGACGGACAGCCGAGGGCGGCTGTCGCTACATAAATCGTTCTCTCACTCCCCCGCGGCTTTCGGGCCGCGGCGTGGTTTGTCGGCTTCTTCAGCCAGCATGACCGGCGCCGGGCCGGAGATGCCGCCATCTTTTCGTACGCGCCAGAAATGAACGATCATCAAAACTGAAGCCACAATCGGAATGCCGATGCAGTGCCAGATGTAGGAACGCAGCAGGGCATTGGCGTCGACGATGGAGCCGCCCAGCAATCCGAAGCGGATGTCGTTGTACGGAGTCATGCCGAGCTGGTGGCCGAAGGGGCCTTCATGGCCGAGCAGGGGCGTGGCGCGAGCCATGTTCGTACCGACGGTGACGGCCCAGAATCCGAGTTGATCGTCGGGGAGCAGGTAGCCGGTGAACGAGAGCAGCAGCGTGAAGACCAGCAGCAGCACGCCGATGTTCCAGTTGAATTCGCGGGGCTTTTTATACGATCCGGTGAGAAAGACGCGGAACATGTGCAGCCACACAGCGATCACCATCAGGTGGGCGGCCCAGCGGTGCATGTTGCGCAGAATTTTTCCGAAGGGCACGTCGTGCTCGAGGTAGAGCACGTCGCGAAATGCCTGCACCTTGCTGGGATGGTAATAGAACATCAACAGCACGCCGGTATAGGTGAGGATGATGAAAAGGTAGAACGTGATTCCACCCATACCCCAGGTGTAGCTGTAGCGCACGGCATCGCGATTGATCTTCGCCGGGTGCAAGTGCAGGAAGACGTTCGACAGCACGCCCAGAGCGCGGTTGCGGGGCGTGTCGTCGTGCTTATGACGGAAGATGGAGGTGTAAACCTGCGTCTTGGTGGGATCTTTCAGGCCCTCGATCTGCTCCTTTGCCTTGCCAGGAATGTCAGTCTTGAGGGCTTGAATGTCGTCTTTGACTCCGGTGGTTACCTTTTCGAGGAGTCCGACTTTGCCGCCGTTTTTTTCGTTGCTGCCGCTGCTGCCGTTTCCGCTGGTCGGATTGTTTGAGTCAGCCATAAGGGTCCTGAAGTAAATCACTCGATCAGAATTGTTCGGTCAATGTTCTACGCAGGCAAAAATGCTCCGGGATCGTTGAAGTGCGTTGGCTGGCCTTTGGGCCAGGAATAAAGCTTGGAGGTGTCGACGATGATCTGGCCGTCGGGCGCGAGTTCGATGTGGGCGCGGTCCATGGGACGCGGGGCCGGTCCTTCGAAGTTGATGCCTTCGCTGTCGTAGCCACTGCCGTGGCAGGGGCATTTGAATTTGTTTTCGCTGGGCTTCCAGTCGGGGGTGCAGCCGAGGTGGGTGCAGCGGGCGTAAATCACGAAAAGGCGATCGGGAGTGCGATCGACCCAGATACGGAACTTCTGCTGGAACTTGGTATCGACGCCGAGCGCGAACTCGGAGGGGTATCCAATTTTGAAAACGGAATTAGGTTCGAACAGAGTGCGGGGAAGAAAGAAACGAAAGAAGGCCAGAAACCAGGCCACAAGGAATCCGGTGACCATGGTCCAGACGAAGCGGCGGCGGCGGCGATCAATCTCGGTGGAGGGGGCGGTTCCGGCGACGCCGGCGGCTCCGGCTGCCTTCGAGGTACCGACCGCGGGCGTTCCTACATATTTCGTGGCATCCACCGCAGGCTTGGCAGCGGGTTTCGCCGCCTCCGGATTCGGATTGACCTTACCGGTCTCCAACTCCGCCATGAGTCCCTCCTCTGACTTGATTCGACCTAACTTGTGCTTAATCTAGCCCGGCAGCGGCCGCGTACTCCGGCGCCACCAACTTCCTCCCAAACGTGGTGAGCGGAACCACAGAAGAAACTTCGTCCTGCAACGCGTTCTGAACGATTTGGCCGAGAGCCTGAATGAACTTTGGAGAATCATTCAGGCCGGCGCTCATTTCGAATTGCGTAAAGCCCAGGCGCTGCGCCTCATGGCGGGCCTCATGATCGATTTCGGCCAGCGTCTCCACGTGATCGGAAACGAAGGCGACGGGCACGATGCAGACTTCCCGGACCTGCTCCGCGGAAAGCTGCTTCAACGTGTGATGCAGGGAAGGCTGCAACCATTTGCTTGCGCCCACCTTACTCTGGTAGCAGAGGCGGTGGGTATTAAGCCACCCGCCCCGATCCATTAACAGGCGGACGGTGTCTTCGATCTGGCGCTGGTAGGGATCGCCCTTGTCGATGACCGAGAGCGGAACGCTGTGCGCGCTGAAAATAATTTGCGGCCGGCCAGAGACGGGGAAGCGCGCGAGCGCTTCGGTTACCTTTTCGATCACGGCATCAAGATACATCGGGTCGCGATAAAAAGTCTCCACCCGATGCACGGGCAGATCGTCGCAGAACAGGCGCTGCCACTCATTCAAGCTCGATCCGGTCGTGGTTGAGGAATACTGCGGGTACAAGGGCAGGAGAACAACTTCGTCGCATTCCGCGCCGCGGAGTTGCTCGATCGCTTCGCCGGTGAACGGGTGCCAGTAGCGCATGGCGACGAAACAGTGGGAATCCACTCCCTGATTCCGCAGCTCGGCTTCGAGAGCCCGCGCCTGGCGCTCGGTATGGCGGCGAATGGGAGAGCCTCCGCCAATAGTCGAATAATGATGCTGCACCTTGCGGGCGCGAGTCCTGGAGATGAGTTTGGCGAGGGGCTTGCGACCGATGCGGGCAAACGGGAAATCAATAATATCGGGATCGCAGAACAGGTTATAAAGAAACGGTTCGATGGCTTCCAGCGTGTCGGGTCCACCGAGCTGAAAGAGAACTATCCCCACACGCCGTGCTGTGCGCGTCATTTCCCCAGAATCCCCAGAACGCAGGCAGAGTACTCCGAACTGAGCGCGGGAGTCAATGGGGAGGGCTGGGAAAGTAATGCGCAGGCCGAATTGCAAAATCTGAGAGAGCTAGGCAAGCTGATCGGATATGCCGGAATTGCCGGATATTGCCGCTTATCTCACCGCGCTTGAGCCTCGCATTGTTGGACAAAGGTTGGAACTTGTTCGACTGGGAAGCCCGTTTTTGCTGCGGAGTGTGCAGCCGCCGCTGGGCAGTGTGGATGGGAGACTAGTGGAGAGTCTGCGCCGGGTGGGAAAGCGCATTGCGATCGGAGTTGAATGCGACCTGTGGCTGGTGCTCCATCTGATGATCGCGGGGCGCCTGCATTGGAAGAAGCCAGGAGCCAAGCTGGGAGGTCGGCAGAATCTGGCGGCGTTCGATTTTCCTGACGGGTCGCTGGTGTTGACCGAGGCCGGAAGCAAGCATCGGGCGTCGCTGCATCTGGTTCAGGGTGAGGAGAATCTGGCGGCGTTCGATGCGGGCGGGATGGACGTGTTTGCGGCTGATCTGGATTCGTTTCGCGCCGCGCTCACGGCGGAGAATCACACGCTGAAGCGGGCCCTGACCGATCCGCGGTTGCTGAGTGGCATTGGCAACGCGTATTCGGATGAGATTCTGCATGCGGCGCAACTTTCGCCGATCGCGCTTACTCAAAAACTTACGGCGGACGAGTGGGAACGGCTGTTTGCCGCGACGCGACAGACGCTGCAAAGCTGGATTGCGAAACTTGGGGCCGAGGCGCAGGCGGGTTTTCCTGAAAAAGTCACCGCCTTTCGCAAGGATATGGCGGTGCACGGGCGCTACGGGATGGCGTGTCCGCGGTGTGGAGACAAAGTCCTGCGGATCCGGTATGCCGACAAAGAGACGAACTATTGCGCGTGCTGCCAGACGGGAGGGAGGGTGCTGGCGGACCGGAGTTTATCGCGGCTACTGGGCGCGGACTGGCCGCGGACCTTGGAGGAGTTGGAAGCGTTGAGGCGGCGGTGAAGAAATTGTTGCTTGATGCTTGATGATTGTTGATTGTTGAACAAAAAAACCTTGCGGAACTCGGCATCCCGGTTTTCATTCAACAATCAAACATCAACACTTGTTTTTAGGCGGGTGCGGATTCGACCCTGGCCTTTTCCATCTCTTCGATCACCGCGTCGGCGAACTGGGACGTGCCGGCCTGGCCGCCGATGTCGCGGGTCAATTTTTCGCGATGACGGTAAACGCGCTCCAGCGCGTTGCGGATTTGCGTGGAGGCCACGTGCTCGCCTAAATGCCGAACCATGAGCAGAGCAGATCGCAATAGAGCTGTGGGGTTGGCAATATTTTTCCCCGCGATATCGGGAGCGGAGCCGTGGACCGCTTCGAAGATGGCGCAATCGTCGCCCAGGTTGGCGCTGGGCACGAACCCCAGGCCGCCAACGAAAGCTGCGCACAAATCGGAGAGAATGTCGCCATAAAGATTTTCCATCACCAGCATGTCGTACTGATATGGATTCATGACGAGTTGCATGCAGGTGTTGTCGACGATGTGCTCGCCGTAGGTGATCTGGGGATAATCCTTGGCGACGTTGCGGCAGCAGCGCAGAAACAGGCCGTCGGACATCTTCATGATGTTGGCTTTGTGAATGGCGTGAATTGTTTTGCGCTGATTTTTGCGGGCATACTCAAAGGCGAACTTAGAAATGCGCGTGCAGGCCTTTTCCGTCATGATCTTCAGACTCTCGACCACGCCGGGAACGACTTCGTGTTCGAGCCCGGAGTAAAGGCCTTCGGTATTCTCGCGCACGATGATGAGATCGACGTCGGGATAACGCGTCGGAATGTGAGGCAGGTTGCGGATAGGCCGGAAGTTGGCGTAGAGCTCGAACTTTTTGCGCAGCGCGACGTTGATGCTGGGAAAGCCGCCGCCGACAGGCGTTGTGACCGGACCCTTAAGGCCGACGTGGGTGCGTTCGAGCGAATCGATCAGATCTTTGGGGATGTACTCGCCGGATTTTTCGTAGGCTTCGGCCCCGACGGCGAAGGTTTCCCATTCGAACTTCACGCCGGTCGCTTCCAATATGCGGACCACGGCCTTTGTGACTTCGGGGCCGATGCCGTCGCCGGGGATGAGCGTTACTTTATGAGTCATGCAGAGATGATCCTCAATAGAAGTGGTCAGTGGCTAGTGGCAAGGAGATTCGATGTCTGCGAGAGATCACTGGCCACTTGCCGTTAAACCGTTTTCACTTTCACCAGATCCTTCAACTCGTTCATGAATTCCTTTACGTCTTTGAAATCCAGATACACCGAGGCGAAGCGTACGTAGGCAACTTTGTCATAGCGGCGAAGGCGATTCATGATGAGCTCGCCCAGTTCGCTGGTCTTGCGTTCGCGCTCGGGCGATTCGATTACGAACGACTCGGCCTCATTCACAATCTGTTCCAGCTTGCTGATGGGGACTGGCCGCTTCTCGCAGGCTCGCAGCAGGCCATTGAGTACCTTCTGGCGGTCGAATTTTTCGCGGCGGCCATCTTTCTTGACCACCATGTAAGGGATTTCGTCGATCCGCTCATAGGTGGTGAAACGCTTGCTGCATTTCAAGCACTCGCGGCGGCGACGGATGGAATCGGCTTCCTTGCTCTCGCGCGAGTCCACGACTTTGTCATTGGCAAAACCGCAAAAAGGACATTTCATGGCGCTGGGTGGTACTGCAAATTGTAACAGTTGAAGAGGAAGGGCTCAGGTTGAGGGCTGCTGTTGAGAATGGGTACGTGCGGGGCACTGCACGCGGGGAGGGCAGGGCGCCCTCGCGACAGCCGGCGAGGACGCCGGCGCTACAAACAAAACGGCGCTCGTACCCCCTGCGGTACAAGCGCCTGTTTTCCCTCATGCCTCC
>DASYYT010000183.1:0-21615 GCA_035949755.1 Candidatus Sulfotelmatobacter sp. | reverse complement strand
GGCATAAAGCCAACCACCATGCCGACATTGACCAGGATATGGAAGCTAAGCACAGCCACCACACCCATCACCACGAACGTGCCAGCGCGGTCGGGCGCTGTTTGCGCGTTCTGGGTCAAACGCATCAGCACAATGAAGTATAACAGCAGAACCCCGAGAGCGCCTAGGAATCCATGTTCCTCGGAAAAAGCCGCGAAAATGAAATCCGTCTGCGGAACCGGAAGAAAATTACCGTGTGTTTGCGAGCCTTTACCTCCCCAAAGGCCCCCGGAACCCACGGCAATCTTGGATTGCTCAACTTGGTACCCCGAGCCCTGAGGATCGAGTTCGGGATCGAGAAAACTGGTTAAACGCTGTTTCTGATAGGTCTTCAGAACGTGAACCCGGGGAACCAGGAACACCGCGCTGATGCCCACCACCGCCAGAAGGCCAACGACCACACCTTGCTTCCACTGCAAACCGCCCAGGAAAACGCCCATCACCGCAATGGGGACGTAAGTCAGGGCGGTGCCCAAGTCGGGCTGGGCCAGAACCATGAGCATGGGAACACCGACAATGGCGCCGGCCTTCATGAAATCTGACCAGGAAAGGTCCCGCTGGCGCATTTCGGCGAAGTACTTGGCGACAGCGAGAATCAGGATCAGCTTGACCCATTCCGACGGCTGGAAGTGATTGCCGCCAGGCATTTTGATCCAGCGCCGCGCCCCCAGGTATTTTTGCCCGAAGACCAGAACTGCCATCAACGATCCGATGGCGGCAATGTAGAACCAGTGAATCTGCTCGAGGAGAGCCTGATAGTTCACCAGGCTGATGAGGAACATCATCCCGACCCCGGCCAGAACCCAATAGACCTGCTTGATGTGCGCGCCGGCAAACTTGGTGTGCATGGTGGCGCTGTGGATCTCCATGACGCCCATGCTGCAGATCAGCAGCACGAAGCCCAGCAGGAGCCAGTCGAAATCGCGAAATGAAACGTAGCGGCTCATGAGTACCGAGTACCCAGTACCGAGTACCGAGCCGAGAACTCCAACTCCAATGTCATATTCACTTCAGCCGTGTCATAAGAAATCTTAGATTGAAGATTTCAGATTTCAGATTGAAACCCCTTCGCTTCTTCTTTGTCCTGACCTCTCTCGGCACTCGGTACTCAGTTCATTCCCGGGGCAGCGGTCGCCAGTACCGGCGCATTCTTTGAAAGATCCAGCACGAATCTTCCTCCCTGGAGCGAATCTTTTTCGCCATCCAGATCGGGCTCGCTCCATAATCCGCCTACGTCCACCGTCCGGTCGCTCTTCGGTTTCTCGACCATTTTGGGTGGATTCAGGCGCTGTTTGTCGACGTAGGCCTTAATTACTTGCGTGGCCAAGCGCGCCGCCAGCTTCCCGTGCTCGCCACCCTGAAACAGCACGCAAACCACAATGTCGGGATTGCGCCGCGGCGTGAAGCCGACGAACCATCCATTCTGCGCGAACTCGGAGCTGTTCTTCACTTTCGCGCGCAGAGCCAGGGAGACCACCTGCGCGGAACCCGTTTTTCCGGCAATCTCGATTCCGGGAACAGCCGCGAGGGGAGATGTCCCTCCCGGCTGCAGCACCTTTACCATTGCGTCGGTGATGTAGTTCCATCCGCTGGAATCGATGGGTACAGTCTTCACTTCGGTGTAGCGTGCGACATCGACCATTCCGGGCGGCAGGTCGGTGGGATTGATGACATGCGGCACAACCATCCTGCCGCCCATCGAGATCGTGGAAATCGCGCGCAGCAATTGCACCGGAGTTACGGCGACGGCGCCTTGCCCGATGCCTACGGAAATGGTTTCGCCGGCAAACCACTTCTGCTTGAAATTCTTGATCTTCCACTCTTCCGACGGCATGACGCCGCTGACTTCGTTGGGCAGATCGATTCCCGTTTTCTGCCCCAAGCCGAGCATGGTGGCGTATTTAGCGATTCGGTTGATCCCCAGCTTGTCGGCGAGGGTGTAAAAGAAAACATCGCAGGACTGGTAGATCGCTTTTTCCAGATCCACGTCGCCGTGAGATTGATGCAAGAAGTAGACCCAACACTTGTAATTCCTGCCGTAAAAATCAGCGCTGCCGCCACAGTGCACGTGCAGATTCTGTGCGATGCCTTCCTGCCAACCGGCCACCGACATGATGATCTTGAAGGTCGAACCGGGGGCAAGCTGCGCCTGAATGGCCTTGTTGAGCAGCGGCTTGTCGGGGTCGTTAACCAGTTTGTTCCACTCATCGCGCGAGACGCGAACGGCAAAATCGTTGGGATCGTAGGCGGGCCCGCTCACCATGGCGAGAATTTCGCCGGTGTGCGGATCCATGGCCACGATCGCGCCGTTCTTGCCTGCCAGCGCCTCCTCGGCGGCAATCTGCAGATCGATGTCGATGGTCAGCTTGAGAGGCTTGCCTGGTATCGCTTCGGTCTCGCCGAGCCGGCCTACTTCGCGGCCATGGCTGTCAACCAGCGCCTGGCGCGATCCGTTGGTCCCCATCAGCAGCGAGTTGTATTGCCGTTCGACGCCGGAAATCCCAACCACGTCCCCCGGGTTGTACAACTCGAACTGCGGCTGGTTCAGCATGTCGTCGGTAACCTCGCCAACGTAGCCGATCAGGTGGGCCATGAATCCGTTGCGTGGATACAGGCGGCGATGCGCCATGATGGTGTCGAGTTCCGGCAACTCGTTGCGATGGGCTTCGATGAACTGCAATTCGTCGGGAGTGATGTCTTCCTTGAGAAAAATCGGCTGGTACTGCGGCATCGAACCGAAGTGGCGAATGCGGGCGCGCACTTCGTCGGGATCGAGATGCAATCCCTGCGCGATCAGATCGGCATCGGCCGTAAGGTCGCGCGATGAGTCGCGCAGCAGAAGAGCGGAAAACGAGGGGTAGTTATCGACAATCGTGCGCCCGTAGCGATCGAGAATTTTGCCGCGCGGCGCCAGCACCGGCACGTTGCGGATGCGATTTTTTTCCGCGGCCAGCGAGTAATAATCGCTCTGCATCACCTGCAGGCGCCACAGGCCGTACGCCAGAATCAGGAAAATGCCGAGAATTATGTATTGCGCCGCCGTCAGGCGGAGAGGAGATACTTTTTCGTCGCGGCCGAACATCAGTTCTCAGTTCTCAGTCTTCAGTTCTCAGTCGCGGCTTGGACGGATTTCCGGCAAGCACCACGAGAAGCAAAACTGGAGTAGGCTGTGGTTCAATTCTAATCCATTTGCTCGCGCAGTCAGGACCCAGATAGTAACGGAAGTCACAGCCAACTCGTGGAGCTACCATGTGTCCAATCGGTACACGGGACTCGGGACTGAGTACTGCTTTACGTCCTCTGCTTGAACTTATCGAGCACGAAATAGAGGATCACTCCCACGAACGAGTTCGTCAGTCCGGCCAGGATTCCGTGCACAAAACTCCAGTGCAGGGTCATGTTCACCATGAAACGGGCGACAATGATGTAGACCGCGGAATGCACGAGATAAAAGCCTAACGTCACCAGAAAACGGGCGCCGGCGTTTTCCACGTCGAGCTTCACTCCCAGCGAGGAAGCGCCATACCCCACCACAGTTTTGGCGATCCCGTAAATGCCAATAGGATTGTGGCCGAGCATATCCTGGGCGAGTCCAATCACCGCGCCGGTGAACAATCCGGCAACCGGACTCCGCCGCGCCATGGCGAAGAAAATCGTGACCAGCAGGGGCAAGTCGAGGTAGACGGCGAAACGGGGAAATCGCAGTGGCACAAAGGCCTGGAGAAACAGCGCCAGGAGCGGGACACCGATGGTTACAGGAATGCTGAAGCGGTAGACTTCAATCTGTTCCCCAGATGTGTAAGTGATGGGCACGCTAGTGGGGGCTGTCGTCGGGCGGCGACGCGGGTTGGGTTGCCGGTGCGGCTGCTGGTGCTGCCGGCTTGTTCTGCTCTGTGATCGAAGGGGTGGGAGAAGCTGGCTTGGCTATGGTAATGGGTTCGGATGCGGCATCCTGCTTCGCCCGACCGCCGGCCACTGCGGCCAACGGTTTTCCCGGAGCGGTCTGCACCCCAGTCGTGGGATTTTTGGCGGACTGAGAAGCCGATGGCGGCAGCAAGTTTTTCGGCTTGGGAGCCGGATTCGCGGTTGCGGTCTTGGGTGATGTTGCGGTGCGAGAAGCACTGCTGGCGTTGGCATCAACGGCAGGTTTGTCCGGAACCGAGGGCAGCCTTTGGGCCAGAATGTCGGCCGCGCGCACTCGAGTCTTGTCCTCTGCGGTGGCCTGCCTCTCCTGCTGTTGCACCAGCACCAGCACTTCTTCCAGTTTGCTGAGATCCGCCGCCGGCTTGATTCTGATATTCAGAAAAAGATCCCTGCCGTTTCCCACCGTCATTACGGTTCCGACCGGCAATCCTTTGGGAAAGATCTGATCGCCACCACTGGTTAGCACAGTTTCGCCAGGCGTCACCTGTTCGTCGCTCATGACGCGCTCCAGCATCACTTCGCCGTTGGCGGAACCGCGGAGCACGCCTTGCAATCGTGATTTCTCCAGAATCGCCCCCACGCCGCTGCTCTGATCGTTGATGAGCAGCACCTGCGACACCGACGGGTAGACCATCAATACCTTGCCAACGATGCCATCGGCGGTAATCACGGCCATGTCGCGGGCGATGCCCTCATTCTCACCTTTGTCAATGTAGATGACGCGGGACAGATCGCTACCGCTGGATCCAATCACCTGGGCGGCAATAGTCTTGGCCACGTACTGCTCTTTGAACGCCAGAAGAGTTTGCAGACGGTGGGCCTGAGTCGCGTCCTGGTTGAGCCGCACCTGTTCCAGGCGCATCTGCTCGATCTGTTCTTTGAGTTCCCGGTTCTCCGCCCTCACGCCGCGAAGATAAATATAGTTGTGCCAGAGATTGCCGGTGCTGTTCTGGATCCAGACCAGCCCGCGTTCGAAAGGGGCAAGGGTGCCCACGGCCCAGATGCGGATCAGGCGCGTGTCCTGCGCTTCATTGTTGGCGCGCTTGACCTGCATGGCCAACCCCAGCACCTGCAGAAACAGAACTCCGACCAGAATGATCAGGTTGCGATAGCGGCTGAGAACGGATTCCATAACATCAGTTTCAAGTTTCAGGTTTCGAGTTTCAAGACCACCAAGTTTGCGTCGGTTTGAAGCAACCTTCTCGAAACTTGAAACCTGAAACTCGAAACTGCTATTCGATTGAAATCTTCCTCAACAGCTTGAAGTCGGAGAGCATCTTGCCCGTGCCCAGCACCACGCTGCACAAAGGATCGTCGGCGATCGAGACCGGCAACCCGGTTTCTTCGCGGATGCGCTTATCGAGATTCTTCAGCAGCGCGCCGCCGCCGGTCAGCACAATGCCGCGATCGCTGATATCAGCTGAAAGCTCCGGAGGCGTACGTTCCAGCGCGACGCGAATGGCATTCATGATGGTCGAAACGCATTCGCTGAGCGCCTCGCGGATTTCGCCGTCATCTACGGTGATCGTCTTGGGCACGCCTTCAATCAGGTTGCGGCCTTTGATCTCCATGGTCATCGGCTTATCGAGCTGGTGCGCGGATCCGATTTCCATCTTGATCTGCTCGGCGGTGCGCTCGCCAATCAGCAGGTTGTATTTCCGCTTCAAATAGTTCATGACCGCTTCGTCCATCTGGTTGCCGGCCATGCGCACGGAACGCGAATAGACAATGCCGCTCAGAGAAATGACCGCAATGTCGGTAGTCCCGCCGCCGATGTCAACCACCATGTTGCCGCTGGGTTCGGTGATCGGCAGGCCGGCGCCGATGGCCGCCACCATGGCCTGCTCGACCAGGTGTACCTCGCTGGCCTTAGCGCGATAGGCCGAGTCCATGACCGCGCGCTTTTCCACCTGCGTGATTTCCGAAGGCACTCCAATCACGATCCGCGGGTGCACCAGCATCTTACGGTTATGCGCCTTCTGGATGAAGTAGTTCAGCATCTTCTCGGTGACTTTGAAGTCGGCGATGACGCCGTCCTTCATGGGCTTGATGGCGACGATGTTGCCGGGGGTGCGGCCCAGCATCTCTTTCGCCTCTTTGCCCACCGCTTCCACTTCGCCCGTATTCTTGTTGATGGCGACGATGGAAGGCTCGTTCACCACGATCCCCTTGCCGCGCGCATAGACGAGCGTATTGGCAGTGCCAAGATCGATGGCGAGGTCGCTGGAGAAAATGCTGAACAGCGATCGCAGGTTGTGAGTGCGCGTGGGACCTGAGTGGAATCCGTTGTTTGACATGACAAATTTATTCCGTATTCACAATGCCGCCTGCGCCGGAAGTTTTCCCGGCAGCAGCACTTTATGTTGTCAGGGATGCTGGCGCTTCCTATTTTACGGGATACCGGCTAACCCTGCTTAAATCATGTTTCAAAGTTCCAAAGTTTCAAGGTGCTTTCGCACTCGCCCAACTCGCAGGACTTAAAAAAACGCCAACTTTGAAACATTGAAACCCGAAACCGTAGCTTCTACTGAATCACAATCTTCTTCTGCTGCGTGTTGACCCCACCCTGCGTCGTCTGTGCGGTTACCGTAATCACCGCTTCGCCCGTCGGTAAAGGCGGCGTAAAGTAATGGAACTGCCCATCGGCGGTCACCATAGGGACCTCGCTGCCGTTCACCATCACGCGCGCCCCAACTTGGGTCTTGCCCGTTACTTCAATCACGTGGCCATGCTGAATAAAAGGATCCAGCTCCAGGTCGATCGCTTCCGTCACGTTACCCTTGGCAATGATGGTGAAGCGGTTCTTCTCGCTCTCCACCGACTCTTTCCCCGCCTCGTCGTAGGACTGCACCATCCAGTAATAGGCGCCCTGTCCCAGGTTCGTGACGGTCACGGCCGCGGTATTTACCTTTTTGTCAACCAGTGTAGAGGAAAAGTAAGGATTGCGGGAGATCCGTAACCGGTAACCAACTGCATTCGCCATCGCAGTCCAGGAGAACTCCACGTCTTTCATGGATTGTCCGGTTGCGAACAGAGGAGCCATGTTAGCGGGAGCGATGGGCGTGGGCGGCCCGATCTCTTTGGCCTTTTCCAGGTGCGATTCCTTACCCTGGAAGCTGACCTTCTCCCAGTTGGCCAGTTTGACGGTTTCGCCGTTGCGCGTGACCTCGCCAGCACCTTTCTTGATCAGGATTTCGTGCTGTTCCGATTTGGGATCGTTGTGCACCTGCGCGGCCGATTGCGGCGACAGTGATGCCGTCGCGCCCGCCACAATCACCTGCGATTTCGATCCCTGGCTGTAGGTAGCGGTCGAAAGGTCCACAGTTCCGGTACTCACGGCAACGGCCACATTGGTTTGCTGCTGATCGTTGGCGGAGTTCTCCTCGATGACGATCAGCGAATCCTGCTTCACGGTATAGCTGGTGCCGTCGTTGAAGACGACCCTGGCCATGCCTTCCGAGCCGGTCTGCACGACATCGCCTTTTTCTAAAGGAATGTTGTAGTCGGCGGGCACCCAGCTATTGCCGTCCCCTTTCTTGACCCGAACCGTGCCGTCCAGCGCCGTAAAGTGCGCCTGCTGCGCAATCGCACCGCCTGCACCCGCGGCTGGGGCCATCCCGGCGACGCGCTCCAGCAACTTACCCACCACGTCGTTCGCTTTTTTGGCGGTGTTTTGGCTGAAGCTGGGAAAGGCCACGCGCACCGCGATCAGAAACACGACCAGCACCGCGATGATCAGCAGGACCAGACTGCGGTATGTAACCGTCGTCCACGCGACGTGGATGCCCGGTTTACGATCGTCAGAGGACACTTTTCCTGAATAACCTTTACGCGAAATTAGCGAAGCTGCCCTAAGAAAAACGGTAGCACAGGGAAAACGGAGGAAAAACAACGTAATCGGATTCCCAGGTTACCGAAGTGCCCACCACCTGATTGACTTAGCCACGTAAGCAGGAGCCGAGAATCAGTTTCATCCGATCTCGGCGCGCTTTTTCTCCGCGCCTTCTGGGTAAGAAAGTCAAGCGAAATAACGCCGAGAATCCCCAGAGCCCGCCCGAAAAAACCCGAATCCCCGGCTCGCTTGCCGGTGCCTTCCCGCAAGTTGTAGCATCAAAAGTTGGCATTCATTAAGGAGATCTTATGGCAACCGATACTTTGGCCACCCCCGCGACCCTGAGCAACAGCCAAACGCGGGTTTTCAAGAACTTCATAGACGGCGATTGGGTCGACTCCTCGACCGGAGAAACCTTCGAGAATCGCAATCCTGCCGATACCCGCGACCTGGTCGGAATCTTTCAGAAATCCTCTAAAGCCGACGTTGCCGCCGCCGTCGAGGCCGCCAAGCGCGCGTTCCTGAAGTGGCGTCTGGTTCCCGCGCCTCGCCGGGCTGAGATCGTGTTTCGCGCGGCAGAGATCCTGATCGAGCGCAAGGAAGAATACGCCCGCGACATGACGCGGGAAATGGGCAAAGTCCTGGCCGAAACCCGCGGCGATGTGCAGGAGGCGATCGATGCCGGCTACTACAATGCCGGCGAAGGCAGGCGGCTCTTCGGCCCTACCGTGCCCTCGGAAATGCCCAATAAGTTTGCCATGGCCGTGCGCCAGCCCATTGGGGTCTGCGGCATGATCACGCCGTGGAATTTTCCGATGGCGATTTCCTCGTGGAAGCTGCTGCCCGCCGTGGTTTGCGGGAACACTTGCGTCATCAAACCGGCGCAGGACACGCCGCTTTCGACCTTCAACTTGGTTCGCGCGCTCACCGACGCGGGCCTGCCCAAGGGCGTGATCAATATCGTGACCGGATTCGGCGCCGATGTGGGCACGCCGATCGCCGAACATCCCGAGGTGCGCGCTATCTCGCTCACTGGATCGTCGGCGGTGGGGCGCATCGTGGGCGGCATCGCGGCGCAAAGCTTCAAGCATTGCTCGCTGGAACTTGGCGGCAAGAACCCGATGATCGTTCTCGATGACGCCAATCTGGACCTGGCCATTGAAGGCGGTCTCTGGGGAGGGTTCGGCACCACCGGCCAACGCTGCACCGCCACCAGCCGCATCATCGTGCAGAAGGGCGTGTATCGCGAGTTCGTCGAGCGCTACGTCGATCGCGCGAAGAAGCTGAAAGTCGGCAATGGCCTCGACGAGACCGTGGAGATGGGCCCCGCGATCAACGAAAAACAGCTGCAAACCGACCTCAGCTATGTCGAAATCGGCAAGAATGAAAGCGCCAAGCTGATGTGCGGCGGCAATCGTTTGGATAAGGGTGAATACCAGTACGGCTGGTTTATGGAGCCGACCGTGTTCAGCGACGTAAATCCCAAGATGCGCATCGCGCAGGAAGAAATCTTCGGGCCGGTGGTCTCGATCATTCCCTGCGACGGCATGCAAGACGCAATCGAAATCGCCAACGGCATCGAGTACGGCCTGTCGTCAGCGATCTATACCAAGGACGTCAACAAAGCATTCTCGGCCATTCGTGATCTAGATGCCGGCATCACCTACGTTAATGCGCCCACCATTGGGGCTGAGGTTCATTTGCCCTTCGGAGGCACCAAGGCGACCGGCAACGGACATCGCGAAGGCGGCATCGGCGCGATCGACTTCTATACCGAGTGGAAGTCAGTCTACGTGGATTATTCCGACAAGCTGCAGAAAGCGCAGATCGACCGCGAAGAGTAAGTTTAGAGCGCATAGAAACGATTTACTTACTCTGGTACTCTTGCGGGCCCAATCTGCGCGACCTACTGTTCGACAGTGGGGTGTTCTGCTATGCCTGTCGCGCAGTCTGAGAATCGTGCTCCGGAAGTCCGATCTGCGATTGTCAGAGGCGTCGTATTCGTCGTGCTGGGGTTTGTGCTCGTTTCGTCAGCTGGCTGGAGAACAAGTTTCGCCCAAAAAGCACAGAAGCCTGCCAGGCCCATTCTTACAACCGTGAAGCCGGAATATCCTGCTGCCCTGCAACACGCGCAAATCGGCGGATTGGTTCGGCTGAGCGCGACGGTGCTTCCCAGTGGGACAGTTTCCAAGATTCAGATTCGGGGGGGCAATCCTATTCTGGCCGACTGCGCTGCCGCGGCGGTGATGAAATGGAAGTATGCTCCCGCGCCGACCGAGACCGTCGAGGAAATATCTCTCAGCTTCAGCCCGCACTGATCGCCAGGTTCCCGAATTTCCCTGCATCTTGCGTAGACTGCGATTAGAATTTCCTCATGCCGTCTACTCAATCCCGCGAGATTACTGCCGCCTCCCGCCTTCAGCACGTGCGCTACGCCATACGCGACCTGGCATGCGTGGCCGACGAGGTCGTCAAGCTGGGCCACAAGGTGCTGCCGCTCAACGTGGGCGACCCGCTCAGCTTCGATTTCCAGACCCCTCCGCACATTATTGAGGCAGTTTACAAAGCCATGCGCGACGGCAAGAACGGCTATGCGCCCTCCGACGGCATTCCTGAGGCGCTGGAAGCGATTCGCGGCGAGGCGGCGCGCAAAGGGATCACGACCGTGCAGGATGTATTCGTCACGTCTGGGGTGAGCGAGACGGTGGATCTTTGCCTTTCGGCTCTGGTCGATGCGGGCGAAGATCTTCTTACTCCAAGTCCTGACTATCCCTTGTATTCAGCGGTCTTGTGCAAGCTGGGAATCCGGCTGAACGCTTACGATTTGAATGAAGAGGATGGGTGGCAGCCGGAACTGGCCGACATCGAGCGCAAAATCACACCGCGCAGCCGCGGCATTGTGATCATCAATCCCAATAATCCCACGGGCTCGCTGTGCACCCGGCCGATGCTGGAGCGGATCGCGGAGTTGGCGCGGCAGCATAACCTGATCGTTTTCTCCGACGAAATTTATGACAAGCTGATTCTGGAAGACACGCCCCACCTGGCCTTCGCCGCGGTCGCCCCCGATGTGCCTTGCGTGACCTTCGGCGGCATGTCGAAGAACTACCTTGTTCCGGGATGGCGCATCGGGTGGGGCATTGTCTCGGGCGACGCTGCGTCGGTGAAAACGTACACAGAGGGCGTGCATCGTCTACTACGCGCGCGTTTGTGCGCCAATCATCCCGAGCAGTATGCGATCAAAGCGGCGCTCGAAGGCCCCCAGGATCATCTCGTGGAAGTGAAGCGCAAACTGCGTTCGCGCCGCGATCTTACTCAGAGATGGTGCGAAGCGACGCCGCGAGTCAGTTGTGTCGCACCACGTGGAGCCTTCTACGCCTTCCCGCGGATTGATGTTCCCGAGAGCGACGAGACGTTCGTGAAGGAACTCATCCGCCAGAAGCACGTGATGGTCGTGCACGGGTCCGGGTTCGGGCAGAAACCCGGCACGCAGCACTTCCGGATTGTGTTCTTGCCCGATGAACAGACGCTGGCGAGGGCCTATGCCGGAATCGCGGAGTTCATTCGCGAGCGGTATTGAAAGACGAACGGTGCAACTTTTGGCGCACTTTCTCGATCTCGTGACTGCGGATGCCCAAATTCGCAGGACCCGCGTCGTTCCCACAATCTGGTAAAAACCCAGCCATGCGATGCTATCCGAAGGTCAGATACTGCTTCCAGAACTCTGGCCACGGCAAGCGCGGCGGGCCGCAGAGGAAAATATCGGGATGATCTCTGCTCTCTTCGTTCTCAACGCCTTCCGCATTTCCGTTATGCCCCGCTAGCCGGCAGGATGTGAACCAATGGTCGGCTCCTTCTCGCGACGTGCCGGTCACGATTAACGTCGTAGGAGGCGGATCGGGATATCCGCGCAACCACGCTGAGTTCGTTCCGCTGATCGGCGGCGGCAAATGATAGGCGGTTCCCAGAATTTCTATCGCCCCTTGCTCGCCATAATTCCGCACAACCACCCCGACATGGGCTTGCTGATCCGGAGGCAGTGAATCGCGAACCGCGGCGACCGCCTTGACATAATCATCCCAGCCAATTTCCTCGCGAAATTCGCCGTTGTTCTTCAGCGCAAAAGCCCTGAGCCTGCCACTGGGAGCGAGAGGCAGCACCACGGCGCAGATATATGCCCCGCAGAACGCCAGCCCGGCAAAAAAGACCGTTGCAATCGCCCGTCGCGGCCACTTCGACATCGACGCTAACCATGCCGCGCCCATTACAGCACCCATCGCCATCAGCATAGGGTAGGCCGCCGCGAGGTAATAGCCGCGTCCTTTGCCAACCACGTATAGCACCAGAGGAATTAGATACATCCAGCCCAGCATGCGAAAGCGGCGGTCGCGCAAATATCCGACCAGTCCGGCGATCCACAAGGGCGCGGTGACCGGATTGGTGCAGATTATGAACTGGTCGCGCCAGAATCCGTCGGTCCTTCCTTCAGCCACATCCCGCTGGTGGATATGCTGCAAGAAGTGCAGAGAAATGAGATCGTGTTTCAGTTGCCAGAGCACGTTGGGCAGACAAATCGCCAGTCCGATCGCCATCCCGCCCCAAAACCATCCGCTCCAGAGGTAACGGCGCGTGCGCGTGAGTACCAGCCCGCCGAGGATGCCGGCCAGATAGAAGCCCATCGTGTACTTGGTCATGAAGCCGACGCCGATGGTAGCTCCGATCGCCAGCCACCATCGCGGATTGTCCGTCTTCAGGAGGCGAATGATGAAATAGGCAATCAGCACCCACCACAGATAATCGAAGGTCGTGTACTGGAACTCAGTTCCCTCGAACAGCGGCAGGCCGGAAAGAGCAATGGCGAGCGGGGCGGTCACCTGAGCGAGCCGGCCGCCTCCGAGTTCGCGCGCCATCAGGCCGGTGAAGAAAATAGCCGTAGCATTCGCGATGACAGAAAACATCCGCAGGCCGACCAGTGACAGTCCGAACAACGAAAGGCTAATCCGCTCTACAAAGGGCGTGAACGGTGGATAGGGCACGAAACCCCAGTCGAGATGGCGGGCATCGCTCAAAACCTGGAGTTCGTCACGATGAAACCCGTAGCGGCCATTGGTGAGCACATGAAGCAAGGCCACGACTGCGGCGATGGCCAGCAGGGCAAGAGTATCGCCGTGGGAGGAGCGCTGTGCCGGTTCACTGGTTCCATTTGTGGCGTGCGCCACGTTCGCTGAAGCCATTCCACCTCCAGCCGATCTGTCAGAATTCTTGGCCGATCTCACAGAACTGTTAAAGAGTATGCACTCCGGATTATTCCGGTCCCTAACACCGAGCTTCTTGCCGGCTGTGCGGCGGGCGTCCACGCCCGCCCCGCTGGTTAAGATCCCGAATGCCGCTGGATTCCATCCAGGAATTGTCGCAGCAGCCGTGCGGCGTCCTCGGGCTGCTCCCAAGCCGCGTAGTGACCCGCCTTGGGAATCACGCGCAGCTGGCTGCCTGCGATGTGCTCTTTCATCACCTCGGCTTCCTTAACGCCTGTCGTCGTGTCCTCGTCGCCCGTAATGAGCAGGGTGGGAACATGGATGGTCTTCAATGTTTCCACTGAATCCGGACGGTTGGCCATGCCGCGCTGCACCTGTGCGACGTCCTGTGGCGACATTTTGCGCATCATGTGCAGGGCGCCTTCCACCAGGTCAGGGCGCGTGTCGCGCGTGGTCTGCGCAAGCACGCGGGGAATCATGGATGCGAAAAAGGGCTCGGTGCCGCGCTCGACCACATCTTTTGCCGCTTGCAGTCGCCCGGCGCGGGCTTCAGCGTTGTCGGCGGGGGCCTTCGTATTACAGAGTCCGAGGGCGGCTACGCGCGCGCGATATTTGCGCCAGAACTCGAACAGCAGGTAGCCACCGATGGAAACTCCGATCAAGGGAACGCGTCCGATGCCAGCATCGTCCATCACGCCAGCGACGTCGGCAGCGTGCTTTTCCATCGTGGCCGGTCCCTCGCCCACCTCCGAATCGCCGTGCCCACGCAGGTCGGGCAGAATCACTCGATAACGGGAAGAGAGCATCTCCGCGACCGGCAGCCAGAATTCATGATTCACGGGAAACGGATGGAGAAGCACCACAGCAGGACCGTCGCCGACGGTCCGATAAACGATCTCGGCGTCACCGCTGCGAATGCGCTGGGCAGGAATCAGCAAAGGCATTGAAGATTGATAATTTCCGATCGTTGATGGCTGAGCGTTGATTGAGATCCAAGGATCTGACCAGGAGACTTCGCATCAACCAATCAGCAATCGGCAATTCGTGCTACGTGCTGGTAGCCGGCTTGGCGCCAACTGGCCCCGGAAGCATGAGCGGCTCTTCCGGCATGATGATCCACGCAATCGGATACGAGACGAATCCGATCACCGTCACGAACGATGCAATCAGCCAGACCACCCGGACCAACGTAACGTCGAGGTCGAAATATTCCGAGAAGCCGAGGCACACGCCTGCAATTTTCCGCCCCACGCGCGGGCGCATGAGTTTCTTTCGAGCCAGCGACGTTCCCACGCGGATCCCGCAATAGGCGCAGACCGCCGCGTCGTCTTGAATCACTTTTCCGCAATGGTTGCAGTACATAGTTCCACCCTCAGTGCATGATACGGAATTGTAGCTCGGAAAGTTCCATTCAGCCCGCCACCAAGTTCGTGTCAGCCGGCTGGGCACTATTCGCGGGGAAAGGTTCGTCAGGCCCTTGCAGGCCCCCGGACGAAGGCGTCCGGGGCTACACGTGCATGCTCCACGCGCCCTACTCCCGGTAGGCTTCTCTTATATACCGCCGCGCCTGGTCAGCCGGGCCCGTATTGGCGTTGCCCGCCAGCACGGTCTGGTATTTCTTCATGGCCAAATCTCGCTTCTGGAGCAGGTCATACATTTCCCCGGCCGCCAGGTTAGCCTTCTGCAGCGTGTCGGGGTCAGGATTCGGCGCCTGATTCACCAACTCATAGGCCGCCGCTGCACCCGTATAGTCCTTCTTGCTGCGCAATAACTCGCCCAGTCCCCAGGCCGCCAGTTCATAGTGCAAATTGTCGTACTTCCCTTCCCGCCCGTTCTGCCAGACTTTTCGATAATCCGCCTCGGCCTCATCCAGGTGCCCTGCCGCCCGTTGCAGATTCGCTACTTCGGTCGGGAATAAATGATTGTGGGGATACCTTGCGCTCAATTCCTGCATGTAGCCGAGCGCCTCGTCGTACTGATGCTCGCGACGCAGGAAAAGCGTCAGCACCACTTTAGCATCGACCGAATTTTCTCCATCGCTGTGGGCAACCTCGCGAAGATACGCCAGCCCCTTCTCTTTCGATCCGCTCAGCCCAGCGATTGCGGCCGCGACCTTCACAGTCCACGGCAAATTGCCCACAACGTAATTGTGGGTGCCGACCACCATCTTGGCGTCGACGTAGTCTGGGTCGAGTTCCAGGACCCTTTCGTGGTCGTGGCGGGCGCCGACGGCGTTCCGCAGCGCCGAGAACCAGGCCCGTTCGACGATGCCGGTGTAGACCGCGAACTGCGCCCGCGTCACGCCACGACAATAGATCGCATTCACATCGTTCGGATTTGCCTTCAGTTCCTGCTCTTCCAGAATTTCGGCGCGGTGCGCCAGTTCTTTGATCCTCGCCTTAATTTTGGGATCGGTAGGCCGAGGAGTACGGCCTATAAAGCTGTCGTTGGTATAGTCGCCGGTGTTCATCGAACCGGTCTCGTACAAGTCTCGCATCAGAACGGCAGTGAGCAGATGATTGACCGCAAAAGGATCGTTGGGATGTTTCTCAAGGATCCGTTCAAACTCCTGTATGGCCCGGTCGTACTCCATGTTGTAGAAGTGATCAAAGGCCACCTCGGTTTGGAGATCGCGAGGCGGCCCGTGTACGGGATTCGGAGCGGGTTGAGTCTGGCCTGCAGCCGCCCCAGGGCAAAAAGCGAGACACAGAAAAAAAATCAGCAGCCTGGGCCGTTGAGAAATCATTGGTGGATTAAATGCCTGTCCCCAGTCGTGGCAGATACTCCCAGTTTAAACGAATTGAGATTTGGTTGACGTCTTTAGGCGGTGTAAAACTCGGCCCATCCTTGCGAATTAATCAGATCAGAGACGTTCCTCCGCTGCTACCTGTATTTGCACGAAACGCCCCTTATAATTTGCGCTGGATTGAGGCTTGCGAAAAAGCCTGATTCTGGTTGGGCGCCAGGCATCAGCTTGCAGATGTTTGCTGGAGTTCATGCGCCTTCGTAACTGAGGCGACTTTACTCGCCGAGCCAAGTAATAATTGCCTGACTGGGAAACAGAAACGCTGCTTTCGATTTCAGTAAGTTGATGATGTTTCAGGTGCTTACAAGTTTCTCTTGGGTTTGGCTTCTGGCATGCGAATACAGTCTTTCTGGTAGGAGTCTATGGCAGAACTGGTTCACGGAACGCAGCCCGAATTTTGGCGCCCTCCCATGCAAACTACGACGCAGGACGGGTTGGTGCCCCAATCGATCACGACCATGGCAGAAGCCTGCCCACGCTGCGCCACCGAGTTTCTGCTGGGATCTCGTTTTTGCCATGCTTGCGGGACCAAACGTCCGGAAGGGTTGAGCTCGGCCACTATAGCGGATGCTGCCGTCATGGCGGGTATGTGGCAGCAGGGCGTGCACCGGGTGGGCTCGTTTTTCAAAGGAATCCCATGGAGCAAGATCAAGGCTCCCACCTGGTTGCGCTACCTCCATTTTCAGGAAATCAAGAACCGGACTGGCCTCTCGACGGGCTCGCTGATCGCTTTTGTGATCGGATTGGCTTGCGTGGCTGGGGCATTGCTGGTGGGATTGCTCACCGCCAACACGCTGGTCGAATGGCAGGCGATTCAGTTCTACCGAGCGGAATGGCTGCTGGCGGCAACGGCGTCGTTTGTGGCCGGAATTCTCCTAAAAAAACCATCTGCCCACTAGCTCGATTCGCTCCCGATGCCTGCGGCACGGCGCTGCTGGCTCATTCGATATAGATGGTGTACCGGCCCCGTGCCCTTGCCCAAGGATTGCCCATTGGAAATTGCAGCGGTCACATAAGTCTTCGCCAGAAGAGTGGCCTCGGCCAGTCCACGACCCAGGGCTAGGTGACAGGCCATTGCCGTTGCGAAAGCGCAGCCGGTCCCATGCGTCGAATTGGAGCGCTGCCGCTCGGCCTTGAAGACTTCCTGCTCGATGCCTCGCTTGCTCTTGTAGCTGAGCAGATCGATCGCTTTGTCAAGATGTCCGCCCGTGACCACAACCGCGGAGGCCCCCACCTCGTGGAGTTTGGCCGCAGCCACTTTCATGTCTTCTAAGTCTTTGACTTTAATCCCTGTGAGAGCCGTAGCCTCATCCACGTTCGGGGTGACGACATCGGAGAGCGGGATCAGGCGTTCGATCAGATCCTTCGCCCCAGCACAATCGAGAAGAGCAGCTCCAGACGAAGATTTCAGAATGGGGTCCAGTACGACATTAGGAAGGCGCCTAGAGACGTCGCCCGCTACCGTTGTTTGCTTCGAGCCTTGCCTGGACAGAAAGTCGGCCACAGCCTTGACTACCTTTGCCGACCCCAGCATTCCGATGTGCACGGCGGCAATGTCGAAGTCGGCTGCCAGCTCCTCAAGGGTGTCGGTGACGAGGGCTTGATCCGCCGGTTCGACCCGCTTAACTCCCGCCGTCGATTGCACCGTCATGGCAGTAATGCAGGCCACTCCATAGCAGGCATGGGCCGCGATCGTCTTGATGTCGGCGGTGACGCCAGCCCCGGAAGAGGGGTCAAATCCGGCAATGGTGAGCACGACAGGTGGCTTCTCGGTCATGGACCTTCGTTCGCGAACCAGTTCGATACTACCCCTAAATCGCCCCTTCCGAGAGGGATTAGTAAGCGCGCCAAGTTACTTCCGGAAGATGGCGTGGAAAAGAATTTTTGCAGCCAGGTCACGACGGATGAGCTGTAAATACATGATTCCATGTAGCTTGTGAAATAGTTTCCCGTAAGTCATTGATTCCAGTGTGCTTGTAATTTCTACCGCACCGATTCGGTCGTGCTATTTACTTTTAGGTAAACACGTAAGCTCCCTGAAACAAAGGGAATTTACCGAATTACCTTTAATTACCAATGGGTTACGTAAGACCTGTATTACTAGGACGTCATCGTTGCAGGGGTCATTTCGCCTTGACACGCATTTGGCAGGCCGATAGCATCTACGAACTGCAGCGAAATAGCCTTAAGGCCAAAGTAACCGTTTGAGTATGCGAGGAGAACTGAATGCGAAGACGTATAGCTCATGGACTGGCGATTGCCTTTTTGATCGTCGGCCTGGGAGCGGCTCAGGGACCGAACATCTCGGAGGCGAAACCGGCTCCAGTTAGTTCCGTTCGACAGATATCCCAAGTCCGCCAACAGGTCGGCAGGATCAAACCGTATCAAATTGGGACAGCGTCCTGGTACGGCGAAAACTTTGACGGAAAACCCACCGCCAGCGGGGAACCGTACGACATGTACGACATGACCGCCGCTCACCTGAGGCTTCCCATGGGAAGCTATGTGAAGGTCACGAACCTGCGCAATGGCCGGTCGGTGGTGGTCCGGGTCAACGATCGCGGACCCATCGTACCGGGCCGCATTATCGACCTGTCTTACGGTGCGGCCCAAGCCCTGCAATTCCGCCATCGCGGACTACAGCGGGTGCGCCTGGATCTGGTCAACCCGGTCCAATCCAAACGCTTCTATCCGACGCTGGCTTATAACCATCCTCCGGTAGCGCAACTCCCGTAAAGCTCGTACACTGGGCGGGATGCAGGCAAGTCTGCCGAACCGCATCCCGAACCAGAATTATCGTGGAAACGAACTCCGCAACGATGATCCGCGCCAGCGGCTCATCGTTGCGCTGGACGTCTCAACGGCTGCCGCAGCGCAGAAAATTGTGGCTGCCGTGGGCGACTCTGCCCTCTCCTACAAAGTCGGCATGCAGCTCTATACCGCCGAAGGACCACAAGTGGTGCGGGATTTGGTGGCATCTGGCCGGCGCGTGTTTCTCGACCTGAAGTACCACGACATTCCGAACACCGTGGGATTGGCGGTCGCTGAAGCCGCCAAGCTTGGTGTAAGTATGCTGACCGTACACGCCGCAGGTGGCGGCAAAATGCTGAGGGCCGCAGTGGACGCGGCCCGGGCAAATCCGGAACTGATGGTGCTGGCCGTTACTGTTCTAACGAGCATGGATGGCAACGATCTGGAAAAAATTGGTATCCGCGGCTCGGTCGAAGATACGGTTGTACGGCTGGCCACCATCGCACTGGCCAATGGATGCCAGGGCATTGTGACCTCAGCGCGTGAAGCCTCGACCCTGCGCGCAGAGCTCGGTCATAATTTTGCAGTGGTAACGCCGGGAGTCCGTCCTGCGGGCACTAGCGCCGGCGATCAAGTTCGTGTGGTTACGCCAGCCGAAGCCATCGCGTCCGGCGCCAGCCATATCGTCGTAGGCCGGCCCATCACCGAGGCCGCAGATCCGGCCGCAGAAGCCAGAGCCATCCTGAGCCAGATCAGCGGATAGAGGCTACCGCAAACAATCAGGAACCGATCGAATCGTATCTTGACTGTAGCCCAGAAGAGTCAAACTCTGCCTAACCAGGAGTTTTTTGTTGTCCGTACTGTTGTTCGTAACCACCCAGTAGCCGGTATTTGGAATTCTCTTGGCATTCACACTTTTCCCGGCATCGTCTAGTTCCTGCTCACTCCGGGCGATATATTTTCGTCTCCGGCCTTCCATCGATTCCAAGATCCCGAACTTGTCCGAGTTTTCCTTGTGGAGAAACGACAAGAGATTTAGAAATTGGTCAACCACACTGCGACTCGCCAAGAAAGTCGGGCTCTGAGAGTATTCACGAAGAGCTTTATCTCGAGGGCTCAATTGCACCTGACGCGGCGGCGGCATAGCTGTATTCGCTATCTCCGCTCGCTTCGGGTGTATCCGTTCCATCACTATTTCGCGCACCCCCTGAAAAAGGGGAACCTTCTTGTAGTTGCTCAAGATTTCAAGCGCGGAGGCCACATCATCATCAATTTCGATGGTTCGCATACGTTAGCTCCTTCAGAACAATCTAGATCTGTCGGACGGGTCTGTCTCCAAAACCTATATTTTGGTAGTATGATAGTAGTATGAAAGAGAAGACATCAGTCACACTTTCTCCTGAGATTCTGGTCGGGATCGATCGGCTCACGGGCAGTAAGCGATCGCGCTCCGCCTTTATCGAGGACGTGCTTCGCAAGTATCTCCGCGAGCGCCTGAAGGCAGAGCGACGCGAACGCGACTTGGCAATCCTCAATCGCTATGCCGATGAGTTGAACCGCGACGCCGAAGATGGCTTGGAGGATCAGGCGCCTGAAGAAAACTGAACTAAGGGTTGCGCATGCGGCGAGGAGATATCTTCCGGGTTCACAAACCCAAGCAGGATGATCCGAAACGTTATCGGTTTTACGTCGTCGTGAGCCGACAGGACTTAATCGACTCCACTTACTCGAGCGTAGTCTGCGCCCCGGTCTATACGAAGGGCCGCGGCCTCTCCACCCAGGTTCCGGTAGGCTCAAATGAAGGGCTCAAGCACGATAGCTGGATCTCGTGCGATAACCTGCGCAGTATTCTGAAATCCGAACTCACACAATTCGTGGGGTCGCTATCGACAACCAAAATGGATGAGGTAAATACAGCTCTGGCAATCGCGCTCGATCTCGACTGAACCTTGAGAGCGATACTTGCTCACTACAGCTTCTCGAAGAACTCGCACGCCGAGCACGAAATGTAAACTCCGCCCGGGACTCCGCGTTCGCGGTCCTTCACCCGCTTGACGATGCGGGTGGGCTTGCCGCACTTGGGGCAATCCGTGCTCTTGGTGGTGTCCATGACCTTCTTGCGATCGGCGGTCTTTGCGATTTTGGCGCCTACTGCCATGATCTGATCTCCTGTACTTCAAATGTGTGCGCAGCACGCTCCGCCCTTGTTTTTGTCTTGGGCGAACGATTGTGGATGGATGTTGCCGAAAACTACGCCCCTAACTGCGGAATCCACTCGGGAAGGTTTGCTGCTGCGTCTTGATTTTCTTCCGTCGCAGTTAATTTTACAGTAACGTTGTCCCGGCTGTCTTGCCACGCTATTTGCGAATGCCACGCCCACTGATTCCGATTCTCAATACGATTCTATTCACCGTCTTCGTGCTCGGGACCGTGATCGGCTACATTCCCTATCGCTTAACCGGCCGCTTCCACAATCCCGCGAGCGGCCCTCTGATGTGGCTGAGCGCGGCGGTCATCGCGTTAGGAGCTGCCATCTACTTCCGCTGCGCGTGGGAGTTCGCGGTGCGCGGCCTCGGCACCCCCGCCCCCATCGCGCCCACGAAATATTTGGTCACCACCGCCCTTCATCGCTACGTGCGCAATCCCATGTATATCGGAGTATTTTCCGTTCTGGCCGGAGAAGTGCTCCTGTTCCGCTCGCTGCGGCTGCTCGAATACCTTGCGTTTTGCTGCGTCGCAGTCCAGCTATTCGTAGTGTTCTACGAAGAGCCCACGCTGCATCACCAGTTCGGCGAGAGCTATGAGCAATACCGCCGCTCCGTGCCGAGATGGATTCCGAGATTTCGGAGCGGCTGATAGGGCCAGTACGTGTTGAAACTCTTTGATAATGTCCCCTGAATAACTCAATAGAAATGTCCCCTTAGACTGGGACCTCCAGCCGGAACAGGAGGTCGGTTGAAGAGGACAGAGATGAGCCGTGGCGAGCTGGAGCGGGTAGAGGTGATGGG
>DASYYT010000182.1:0-4601 GCA_035949755.1 Candidatus Sulfotelmatobacter sp. | reverse complement strand
GAGCGTATGGAAGTGGGTGCGCTCAATCCCTGGGAATCTTAAGTACGATCTCATCTCTATCTCTCTATCCCTCCTATCCGTCGCTGGATTTTCTGAGCACACCAACCGCACATCTCATTTTGTGAAGCAACCGTACTGATGGCAATCTGTCGATTGGGCTGGCTGATGGAATGTCAGCTGAAACATTTCCCACAAGCCGACTTCAGAGTACTGATCCGCTTTGCTTGATCGAAGTCTCTCTACTCGCTGCGCAAAGCAACGGTGGGGTTGATGCCCGTGGCGTGACTTGCGGGAACCGCCGTCGAACAGAAAACTACGATCAGCATCACCGCCAACACCAAGGGATAGATGAAAGGCGCACTAAAGGACAGGTCGCCCTCCAACACGGACGCGAAGACCTTGGGCAAGGGCAGAGCGACCACGAACCCGATCGCCGACCCGATCAGAGCCACCTTGAAACCGTCGCGCAGGATCATGCGCGAGATATCGGAGGGCTTGGCACCTAGCGCAAGGCGAATGCCGATCTCCTGCGTTCGCTGTCCTACCGAGTAGGCAATGAGCCCATAGATGCCGAGGGCGGACAGGAGGAGCGCGAGAACTGCAAACGTGGTGAGAAGCTGTGCGAAAAGCGGGTTGCCGTGGCGATTCAGGTCGATCATGGTGTCCATGCTCATCACGCGCAACAAGGGAAGTTCGGAGTCGAGTTGTGCAGCCGTGTGGCGCAACGACGGAGTGACGCTCGTCGGGTCCACGCTGGTTCGAAGCATCAGGGAAAAGGATCCAACCGGTCGCTGCTCGAACGCTTCGAAGACCTGGGGTTCGAAGCGCGTGTCTTCAGAGTAGCTCTTCATGTCGCCGACGACTCCAACGATTTCGCTCCAGGCAGCGGGCGAACCGGAGACGTCGAGTTGGATCTGCTTTCCGATCGGGTCGCGGTCCGGGAAGTACTGGTGGACGAACTGTTGATTTACGAGCACAACGCGCGGCGAAGTGGCGTCATCATGGTCGGTGAGGCCGCGTCCGCTGAGGACCGGGACACCGATGATTTCAAAGAACTCTGGAGTGACGACGACATCGGTCGTCGTGTGTTGCTCGTTCGCACTGGTAGCCTGCTGGCCTTTGATGTCGAAAGTCACACTATTGAAGCCAGCGGCAGGAAGATCGGAGGTCACGGCTGTGCCCTTGACGCCGGGGATTTGGCTCAGCTGAGTCATGAGGTCGCGAACAAACTTCTCCTGCTTCGCAGCATCCGGATACCGTGCCTGATCGAGCCCGATGCCCGCCGTCATCAAATGATCGTGCTCGAATCCCAGTTTCTGATGGTCGATTAGGTAAACTCCACGAATGAGCAGCCCGCTTCCGATCAACAGAAAGAGGGCTATGGCGATCTCTCCCCCAACCAGCACCACGCGTAGCCGGTTGTGGCCGCGCCCAGAAGCCGAGCGCGTTTCGTTCTTCAAATCGGTATTGATGGAGGTGCGAGACGCCTTGATGGCAGGTGCTACGCTTGACAGCAATGCCGACGCCAACGAGACCGCCACGGCAAACAGCAGCACCTTGGAGTCCAGACGGACGGGCATCGCACTGATGGCTTCGTTGAAGGTTAGCGCTGCGCGCAGAAACCGGATCCCTAAGTAGGTCAATCCCACACCGATTCCGCCGCCGGCCAGTGCAATCACCAGCCCTTCGGTTACAAGCTGGCGCACCATGCGAACCTGGGTTGCGCCCACCGACATACGGATGGCGAGCTCCTTCTGGCGGCCGACCGCACGGGCGAGCAAGAGACCGGCAACATTGGCGCAGGCGATGAGAAGCACGAAACCAACGATGGCCATGAGGATGGTGATAGCCGGGCGGATGTCGAAGTTGTAGATCAGAAACTCGGGCAGTGTCCGGATAGTCGCACCCCAGCGGCTTTCGATTGCCGGAAAATCATGCTGCGCCTGTTCGGCGAGCGCGTCGAGCTGTGCGTGAGCCTGCTTCAGCGTCACCCCCGGGGCGAGTCTGGCAAATACATAGAGGAAACGATTCTTGCGGCTATTGGGCGCCCGGTCCTCGGCGGTGAAAGTGATCGGCGCCCAGAGCTGAGGCGTGAAGCCAAGGTGCCGGAAATAAGCGGGCATGATGCCGGCTACCACATAATCCTCGCGGTTGAAGCGCACGGTCTTTCCCACGATAGACGGATCCGATCCGTAGCGACGCTTCCACAACCCATGGCTCAGGATGACGACATGGTCGTGCCCGGACTGGTCCTCCCCGGCCAGGAAAGCGCGGCCCAACTGCGGAACGGCGCCGAAGACGGAGAAATAGTTTGCGGTGACCGCGGCGTACGTAATTGCTTCCGGCTGTTGTCCGGGACCAGACAGGCTGCCAGTCCGATATTCATCCGCGGCGCTGACTTCAGAGAAGAGATGCTTGTCGCTAGCCCAGAGGAAGTAGTTGGGCGCCGAAACTGGATTCGCGCTTGCCTGAAATGTGGCGTCAGGATTGATCGAAGTAGGGACCACCACATTTTGGGGATCGCGGCCGGGAAGGTGCGGTAGCAGAAACGCGCTCACCAGGCTGAACATGGTGGCGTTGACGGCGATGCCCAGGGCCAGAGTGGTCACTGCAGTGACGGTGAAGGCGGGAGATCGGAGGAGCTGACGAAAGGCAAACCGGATGTCGGCGAGTGCGCTTTCGAGGGTAGGCCACTGCCAAACCTCACGACTGCGCTCTTCGATCAGGGTGACATTGCCGAACGCGCGGAGGGCGGCATGTTCTGCTTGCTCCCGCGTCATGCCGCGATCGATGAGGTCGGCGATCTTTTCCTCGAGTGCTCGTGGATCGATTGGGAAAGCTCGTCATAACGACGGCGCCGGGAGAACAGCTGTCGGAGCCAGCCCATCAAGCCTCCTGGCGTCCCGCGAGTTGAAGAACGCGGTTGAATCCGGCGAACATCTTCTTAACGCTTTCGAGCTCCTGCTCCAGATGTTTTCTGCCGGCTTTGGTCACCCGGAAGATCCGCACCGGGCGGCCCCGGGCCGAGAGTCCCATCTCGGTTTCCAGCCAGCCGGCCTTCAACATTCGCTGCAGTGCGGGATAGAGGGAGCCCTCCTCGATCTGGAGATAGTCCTCTGAAATGCTTTGGAGGCGCTGGGCCAGCGCATAGCCGTGCATCGGCCTCCAGTGCAGGCTCTTGAGGATCATCAACTCGAGAGCACCGGCAAAGAGGTCGCGGTGCTCTGGCTTCTTCTTCATTCGATCAACAATAGTATTTCGAAACCAGTATGTCAAGATGAGTATCTGCGACCTACTAGTCTTTGAGAAGGAGAAATATCTGTAAACTGAGTTGATTGGCGACTTCAGGCCAAATCGCTCATCGACAGTGAGTTCTGCGTCGGCGCTAGGATAGATACCGGAAAACGGGCAGATAGTCAGGAGACAGAGAAGCAGTTGACGCTGTTGCTACGGCTTGAAGGAGGCAGTCGCGATGGCACGCACTCTGAAATCGAAGCGGAAGAGGGCTCCTAAAACCATCTTGAAGCTTCCGGATCTTGAGCAATCCAAATCGGCTGTGCTCAACAGTCTCACCTCAACCAGTTCTCAGCGCTCCTATGACCACGCGATTCGCGAGTTCATTGACTGGTATTGCTCGGAGCCACGGCTGGCTTTCAACAAAACCGTCGTAACGCGATATCGAATTTCGCTGGAGCAGCGGCAATACCCTCCATCAACAATCAACCTGCGATTGGCAGCAGTACGTCGGCTCACCTACGAAGCTTCAGATTGTGGCCTCCTGAGTCCTGACTTGGCTGCCGGCATTCGCAGAGTTCCCTCAATTGGGACAATGCCGATGATCGCCGAATCTTGCTGCGCGGCCCAGCTGCCCTTGCAGGCGCCTTGCATTTGGACCGTCTCCGCGCCAAACCTCCCGTCGCTGTGCTGGATGAGCTCCACAAGTACAGAAAATGGAAAACCCTGCTCAAGGGCTTCTTCGACACCTACGGCGAAAGAGCCCGACTGATCGTGACGGGAAGCTCTCGGCTCGACATTTTCCGGAGAGGCACTGTCGGCCGCGCAATTGGCGGGGGGCGCACCCCCGGCCAGCCTTTCGAGTATAACTTGATCGAGTGTACTGCCTTATTAACCGGGAAGAAGAATTCTTGCGGTTCACTCGCTGCGGGGCACCGCGACCAGCGTTTAGCTCCAAGGCCTGATCGGAGTAAAAAGATCAGGCTGAGCAGTCGAGGCTGCATTATTCAAATCGCTTGTGCAGAACGTTGGGTACGTAGTCTCGCGTGAGAACTTGTGTGAGATCGCGACGCTTGCTTCACGACAATTGGCTGGACGGTCCGCCCACCCAAAAGTGTACTTCTTATACAGGAATTAGCCTCGACCACGGTCGATAGGTTTTCTCCCTTGTTACGAATGTCCGTGCAGTAAGACCTTTTCGGGAAGTTTGATGCCCTTTCGCATCATGCTGTGGCAACTCTTGCACGTGCACCTGTACTCAGGGGAGCCGGGACGTACCGTGTGGGCGCAGTCGCGGCAGACGAACCGACCGTCCTTGTAGGCGATCATCGGGCGAAACTCGATGCCAACCAGGCAATGCGGACAGC
>DASYYT010000181.1:0-12016 GCA_035949755.1 Candidatus Sulfotelmatobacter sp. | reverse complement strand
CTACTGGGCGTGTTGCCGTTCCTTCGCCACTCTCCGCTGGACGCTATCCCATCAGCATCCCACCGTTAACGCTGAGGATGTGGCCCGTGATATAGGACGCATCGTCCGACGCCAGGAAAGCGACGGCCGCGGCGACATCTTCTGGAGTTCCCACTCGGCCCAGGGGAATCTGTTTCACCGCGTTCTGCTTGAATTCATCGCTAAGCACCGCCGTCATCGCGGTCTCGATAAAGCCCGGGGCGACCGCGTTACAAGTAATGTTGCGCGAGCCGACTTCGCGGGCGATGGCCATGGTGAGCCCGATCAATCCGGCCTTTGAAGCCGCGTAGTTCGCCTGTCCGGCCTGCCCCATCTGTCCGAAGACACTGGTGATGTTGATGATGCGTCCCCAGCGTTGCTTGAGCATGGAGGGGATGACTTGCTGAATGCAAAGGTAGGCGGAGGTGAGGTTGGTCTGGAGGACGGCGTCCCAGTCGGCGCGCTTCATGCGCATAACCAGTTGATCGCGTGTGATGCCGGCATTGTTGACGAGAATGTCTATCTTGCCAAACTGGCCGACAGCGGCTTTGATGGTCTCTTTCACCTGGTCTTCGTTCGAGACATCGAGGCCGAACGCGGCGGCTTTGCCTCCTGCGGCCGTGATCTCGCCAACCAGTTCGTTCAGCTTTTCCTGAGTGCGCGCAGCCACCGCTACTGCAGCGCCGTCTTTGGCGAGGCGAAGGGCGCAGGTGCGTCCGATGCCTTGCGAGGCGCCGGTGACGAAAGCGACGTGTCCTGAGAGGGACATGAGAATCTCCTGCGACTGCGAAATGATTGCGGAAGGCCGAATTATACGCGGGGCTCTGGCTCGTCTGCGCGGCTGAGAGGCCAGATCAGGACTTCCCGGCATTGGAGAAATGCAGAAGCTAGTTTAGCTTCGCAAAGGCTGGAATGAATGCGAAATGATCAGCCGGCTCGGGACATGAGATGATTTCGAGGATAAAGGAATGCGATGGAAAGACCGATCGATCAGATCAAGAAGGCCGAGCAAGCGATGCAGGATCTGCTAAAAGCGGCATCCCAACTGCGGCAACAGGTTGAAATCGCCGGGGCCAAAGACCCACAACACCTGGCAGAGTTGGTAAGCGCGGCAGCCAAATTCGAGAGAGAAGCGCAGAAGATCAAGGAATCATTGCAGCAGTGGAGGCAGAGCATCCAATGAATTCTCAATTACGAATCACATTGCTAATCCACAAGATCGGCGGGTAACATGCGAGCATTCCCATGTCCAAGAATGCGAATGTGTTGACCATGCCTAAAATCTCCGACAAAAACTCACCCAATCTGGAACACCGTTCGCCGGTGCTGGCTACCCGATCACAGACGGCCGCGACTATGGTGGAAAGAGCCTCGCCGGAGGCGTCAGCGGAGCCTTCGGCGGAAGTGTTCGCGGTGTTCGGGGTTGAGCCGGAGATTCAGGCGTATGCGATGGCAAAATACTCGCGATCGGCGCTTTCGATGAAGGAGTCGCTGCGGGAGATCAGCACCCAAAAAGCCGAGAAGTTTCTCAACACTTTTTATTTTCAGTATGGGCACCGGTCGATTGCCGACCTGGCGCACATTGCGCTGGCGGTCGAGCGCCTCTCGATCCTGGCGGCGATCGAATTGGCCGACGAGCAGCGCTGGGATGGGCAGGAGCGCTCGACCCGGTATCAGGATTTCCGTAAGAGCGGCTATTACACGCCGGATTTCGGCGCGGACGATGAGGCGCGCAAGCTATATCGAGAGACGGTGGATTTTCTGTTTGGCGAGTACGACGCATTTTCGGCGCACATGACGCAGCACCTGATCAATATCACGCCCAAGCCGGCGGATATGAAACAGGAAGCATACGAGCGCACGCTCAAGGCACGGGCGTTTGATATCACGCGCTACCTGTTGCCGCTGGCGACCAATACCTCGCTGGGCGAGATCGTCAACGCGCGCACGTTGGAGAACCAGGTTGCACATCTGCTGTCGCACACCCATAAAGAAGTGCGGCACCTGGGCGAGTCGCTGAAAAAGGCGGCGACCGGCGCGGCTTACAACGCGAATGCGGAGTCGCTGCGGGAATTGGTGGCGCAGATTGGGGCTGCGGATGCTGGGCTCGGCGCGCGGGCTGAGCAGGAGTTACTGCGCGAAGTACGCGTCGCTCCGACGCTTGTGAAGTATGCGGATCCGAATCCCTATGAGATCGAAACGCGGCGGGAGCTGCGGCAGGCCGCGCGGGAATTAATGGCGTCCGAAGCGGTGGCTCCGTCGAAGGCGATTGTAGATTTACTGGATGAGGAGCCGCTGGAAGTGGAGATTGCGACCACCCTGCTCTATGAGCACTGCCATCATTCCTACCGGCAGATTCGGCAGGCGGTGCAGGTCGCCGGAGAGCGGCGGCGACGGGAGATCATCGACCTGGGCCTGCGGCATCGTGGCAAGCATGATGAGATGCTGCGTGGGTTCCGCGCCGGGCAACAATTCCGCTTCGATATTTTGATGGATACCGGCGGGTTCCGTGACATGCACCGGCATCGGCGCTGCATCCAGGTCATGCAAGGATTCACCACCCAGCACGGCTACGAGATGCTGCTCGACATGGAAGATGCAGGAGTGCGGCCGCGGTTCGAGGCGGCCATGCGGCGGGTGCAGACGGCCGTGGAGAAACTCGCTGCGGGCGGCTCGCCTGAAGCGGCAGAGAATTCGCAATATGCGATTCCTCTGGCGTTCCGTAAGCGGGCCCTGTTCAAGATGGATTTCGCCGAAGCGGTTTACATTTCCGAGCTGCGAACAACGCCGGCGGGGCATGTTTCCTACCGCAATGTGGCTTATGCGATGTATGAAGCGGTGGCGCGGAAATATCCGGCACTGGCGAAGTATTTCCGCGTGCACGATGTGACGGCCCCGGTGGATTTGCTGCAGCGGTAAGGTCGGCCATTCCCGCTTTGGAACCTTCCACAGGTTTATTATGTAGATTCGCCTTTTCTTCGCTTCATAATGAATGTATAATCCGGCCATATTCCTACTGCACTTCTAAAGGAGCCACTCCATGGCAGACGAACGGGGCAAGGCGATTGACTTGGCGGTTTCTCAAATCGAAAAACAATTCGGCAAGGGTTCGATCATGCGCTTGGGATCGAAGGAGGCAATCGTACCGATCGCGGTGATCCCGACGGGATCGATCTCGTTCGATGCGGCCTTGGGCGTGGGCGGGTTTCCCCGCGGGCGCGTGGTGGAAGTGTTCGGGCCTGAGTCTTCCGGCAAGACCACGATTACTCTGCAGGTGATCGCCGAAGCGCAGAAAACTGGCGGTATGGCGGCATTCGTCGATGCGGAGCATGCGCTGGATCCGGCGTATGCGAAGAAGCTGGGCGTGGATGTGGACAACCTGCTGGTTTCGCAACCGGATTATGGCGAGCAGGCGCTGGAGATCACCGAGGCGTTGGTGCGGTCGAACGCCATTGACGTGCTGGTCGTGGACTCGGTGGCCGCGCTGGTACCCAAGGCCGAACTCGATGGCGAAATGGGCGATTCGCACATGGGACTGCAGGCGCGGTTGATGTCGCAGGCCCTGCGCAAGCTGACGGGCACCGTTTCAAAGTCCCGGACGTGCCTGATCTTCATCAACCAGATTCGCGAGAAGATTGGTGTGATGTTCGGGAATCCGGAGACGACCACCGGTGGACGAGCGCTGAAGTTTTATTCGTCGGTGCGTGTCGATATCCGCCGCATTGCGGCCATCAAGGAAGGCGACGTGGTCACCGGGTCGCGGACAAAGGTGAAAGTCGTCAAGAACAAAGTGGCGGCGCCGTTCCGCGAAGCCGAGTTCGACATTCTCTACGGCGAAGGCATTTCGCGCGAGGGCGATCTGCTCGACTTGGCCGTGAACAACAATATTCTGGAGAAGTCGGGATCGTGGTTCAGCTACAAAGGCGAGCGCATCGGCCAGGGTCGCGAGAACGCCCGGCAATTCCTCAAAGACAATAAGGACGTGATGGCGAAGCTGGATAACGAGGTGCGGAAGGCGTTGGGGTTACTCACGACGCCCGCGCCATCGGCGGCCGCCCCAACGAACGGCTCGGCCAGCCGGGTTACCACCATGCCGACGGCAACGGAGAGCGTGAAGGCTCCGATCGCCGCGGCTCGGCGCTAAGTTCTGCTTCCGGGCGCGGTTACTTTCTCTTTCGCGGAGCCGCGCCCGGGTCTCCCTTATCCGTAAACTCTTCACTTGCATCGCACAACGGCTGCGCGCACGCCCGCCCCGACAGCCGGGAGACGCCGGCCCTACCTTTCACCAATTGCCATTGTTCCTCCTGCCCGCATAGAATCTCTTATTGCTTTGATGTTGTCGTCTTGGCAGGCTCTGGCCTGTCTTGCGAGGACGAGTGAACAAGGGCAGGGCTGTCTATCCCGGGTCGTTTGATCCGCCCACCAACGGGCATCTCGATCTGATTCAGCGCGGCGCCAAGATTTTTGAAGAGCTGGTGGTGGCTATTCTTCGGAACTCAGAGAAGACGCCGATGTTCAGTGTGGCCGAGCGCCGGGAGATGTTGCAGGAACTCACTGCGGACCTCAGCAATGTGCGGATCGATACTTTTGACGGACTGATGGTCGAGTACGCCAAGTCCATCGATGCGATGTGCGTCCTGCGCGGGATTCGCGCCATCAGCGACTATGAGTATGAATTGCAGATGGCGCTGATGAATCGCAAGATCGAACCGACGCTGGAAACGGTGTTCATGATGCCGGCGGACAAGTATTCCTACGTGAGTTCGCGGCTCGTGCGGGAAGTGGCGCAGGTGGGCGGACCGGTGAAGGGACTCGTGCCGGAGGCGGTCGAGGAAAAACTCCGCGAGAAACTCGATCCCGCATACAAACTTCGCGAAGACAATCTGGTAGAAGTCCCCAGGAGAAGGAAGAAAAAGGCATGAGCACGGCAACCACTGAAGCGCTGCGACTGACAGACCGGATCAACCGCATTGAGCCTTCGGCAACGATGGCGGTTGTGGCGGAGGCGGATAAGCTGCGTTCGCAAGGCATCGACGTAGTCGATTTCGGCGCAGGTGAGCCGCATTTTTCGACGCCGCCGCACATCAAAGACGCGGCAATCGCCGCGATTCAGGGGAATTTCACGAAGTACACCGCCGTGGCGGGAACGGCCGAACTACGCGATGCCATCGCGCACCGGCACAACGTGGATTTCGATTCGGATTACCGCCGCGAAGAGGTGATCGCCTCGGTCGGCGGCAAGCACGCGCTGTTCAATGCGATCCAGGTGTTGGTGGATCACGGCGATGAAGTAATTTTGCCGGTTCCCTACTGGGTGTCATTCAAAGACATTGTGCGCTACGCCGGCGGGAAATGCGTAATGCTGCGCGCCGACGAAGCGCAAGGATTCCGCGTCACGGCGGAGATGGTGGCGAGCCTAGTCACTCCGCGTACGAAGGCGATCATTTTGAATTCGCCGTCCAATCCTTCGGGCGCGGTCATGAGCTCCGAAGACATGACCGAGGTGATTCGTTTTGCGCACGAACGCGGCATTTGGGTGCTGTCGGACGAATGCTATGTATATCTGAATTACACGGGCAAGAATTTCTCCGTAGGCGCGCTGCGTGAGTACAAAGAGAGATTCGTTCTGCTCGGCTCGCTCTCGAAAACTTATGCGATGACTGGATGGCGGCTGGGTTATGCGCTGGCTCCGGCGGCGGTGACCAGCGCGATGGCAAAACTGCAAAGCCAGTCGACATCGAATCCGACCTCGATCGTGCAGAAAGCGGCTGTGGCTGCGCTGAAGGGACCGCAAGAGTGCGTGGAGCAGATGCGGCGCGAGTACATCCAGCTACGCGACCACGTGGTGAAGGGACTGCGATCGATTCCGGGCGTGACTTGCACCATGCCGGAAGGGGCTTTTTACGCCTATCCGAATATTTCAAGTTTTCTCGGACGCGGCGGGCTGAAATCGGCATCTGATGTGGCTGGCCGTCTGCTGCGCGAGGCGCACGTGGCCACGGTTCCCGGCGAAGGATTCGGAACCAGCGAGCATATTCGTGTTTCGTATGCGACTTCAAAAGCCGAGCTCGATCGCGGCCTGGAACGCATGCGGAAATTCCTTGCAGCACTGTAGTTGAGTTCCTCCGTGAAACTCTGTGTCCCCTGCAGGTTAAAGAATTCGCTCAGTACAAGAACACAGAGTTCCATAGAGCAAGACCTAGAAATATTCAGGTTCGGCCAAGGCCGTTCCGCATGCGAGCGGTCTTTTTTGTTGGCTATAGATGAAATGGGAACTCTGCATCTACTGTTGATGACGCCCGGATTCGATCCGCGCCCGTGGGGGACGCTGGATTTGTCCCCCATCTATCCTAATCACAAGTTCAACGAAAAGATTGGCGAGTCGTGGCTGACCGGGGATGACTGCAAGGTGGCCAACGGGCCGCTCGCCGGGAAAACCCTGGCGCAGTTAAGCGAACGATATGAGCGTGAGCTAGTGGGAGAGGCTGCTCGCGATTCGAAGCGGTTTCCGTTATTGGCCAAGTTTCTTTTTCCCCATGAAAAACTTTCTGTGCAGGTTCATCCCGATGATGCGCAGGCCTTGCGCGTTGGTCAGCCCTGGGGAAAAACCGAGTGCTGGTATGTGGCTCACGCCAAGCCGGGAGCGCAGATTGCGTTGGGTCTTAAGCCCGGGGCGACGGCCGCGCAGTTGGAAGAAGCGATTCTTCAGAATCGGGCCGAGGAAGTGCTGAACTGGATCAACGTTTATGCGGGCGACATGATCTATGTGGCCGGGGGCACGGTACACACGCTGGGGCCGGGATCGGTGATCGTCGAAACCCAGCAGCAATCCGATACGACGTATCGCCTGTATGACTACGGGCGTCCGCGCGAATTGCATCTGAAAGATGGCATGGCGGCAGTCAAGGAAAAGGTGGGCTCAGGGAAAGTAGTGCGCCCGGCGCCCGAGCAGTTGCAGGGGAGCAAGAATCGGCGCGAGGCGCTGGTGGCCGCTCCCTATTTCGTCGTGGATAGGTTTGAAGCGAAAGACACGCTGGAGCTTTCCACGCGCGACGAGTCGGGAAAAAGCTCGGTGCAGATTCTGGTTGCGGTCGACGGCTGCGGCGTCATTGAGGCGCCTGGACTGGATGCAGTCACGCTGGCTAAGGGCGATGCGCTGGTGGTTCCGGCTACTGTGCCCCGCTTTGGAGTGCGTCCGCAATGGACTTTGGAGTTTCTGCGGGCATACGTGCCGGGAAAGACGCTGCCTGAACCGGAGACGAGACTGTGAGAACATTGCAGGTTTTAGATTTTTGATTTCAAACGGCGGGATTTCTCGAAGACTGGACAAGTCTGCCATCTTCAATCATCAATCCGAAATCTCAAACAGCATGGCTAAAAATTCCAATTTCTATCCGGTGATATTGGCGGGAGGCCGGGGCACCCGCTTCTGGCCGCTGAGCCGGAAGAAGCGCGCCAAGCAACTGCTGGCACTCGACGGCAGGCAGACGATGATTCAGCAAACGGTGGCCCGGCTGCTGCCGCTCGCTCCTGCGAAACGATTCTGGATCATCACCAATGAGGATCTGCGGCCAGCAATCGTGAAGCAACTTCCCAAGCTGCCCGCGTCCCAGATCCTGCCCGAACCGGTCGGACGGAATACGGCGCCGGCAATCGGGTTGGCGGCTTTCCTGCTTTTGCGCGAAGATCCCAAGGCGGTGATCGGTATGTTTCCCTCCGATCACGTCATTGCTGATGAGAAACGCTATCGCCAAACGCTGGAACGCGGAATTGCACTTGCCGCCGCCGGACCCAACATAGTGGTGCTGGGCATTCGCCCGAATCGCGCGGAGACCGGCTACGGCTACATCGAGGCGGGAGGACTGTTTCAGGGCGATGCCCTGCACGTGCGACGTTTCACCGAAAAGCCCAATGCCGAGCGGGCAGCCGAGTTCGTCGCGGCCGGGAATTATTTTTGGAACAGCGGAATGTTCCTGTGGAGCGCACAGACTCTGGCCGATGCGCTGAAAGAACATCTGCCGAAAACCGCGGGCTTGCTGGAGAAAATCGCGGACCGCTACGGGTCGCGAAAATTTGCAAAGACGTTCGCGAAAATCTATCCCGAATGCGAGAACATCAGCGTGGACTATGCTGTGCTGGAGCCGCGCTCGGCCAGGGGAGAGAAGGCAGGAAACATCTGCTGCCTGCCTGCGGATTTCGGATGGAACGACCTGGGCTCGTGGACGGCACTGCACGAGCATCACACCGCCAAGAGCAACCCTGCGGAGGGAAACTTGGTCTCGGCCACTGAGGTCTTTATGCTGAATGCGCGGGGCAATTACATTCATGCTCCTCAGAAGTTCGTCGCCGCGGTGGGGGTGAGCGACTTGGTCGTAGTGGAAACGCACGACGCTTTGCTGATTACAACGCGCCAGGCGGCGCAAGATGTGGGCAAGGTAGTGAAGTATCTGGACGAGAAGAAAATGCACAAACTGACCTAGAGAGTGATTACTGACCACCGTTTCTATGGCGCAGCAGATCAAATTCGGAACCGATGGGTGGCGCGGGATCATCGCCGACGACTTCACCTTTGAGAACGTGAGGAGGGTGGCCGGAGCCATTGCGTCCTATGTGCTCAAGTATGAAGACGCGCAGCGGGGGGTGATTGTGGGATACGACGCGCGCTTCGCCTCGCCGCGAGCAGCGCAGGTTGCCTCCGAGACCATCGCCGCCGCCGGCATTCCGGTTAAGCTGGCCAATGATTACACCCCCACGCCTGCCGTCTCGTATGCCGTCAAGCAGCAGGGTGCAGCGGGTGGAGTAATGGTCACCTCCAGCCACAATCCCTGGAATTGGAATGGAGTGAAGTTCAAAGGGAAGTTTGGCGGATCGGCAACTCCCGCGATCATGAAGAAGATCGAGGAGGAGATGGCAGCGGGGGCGACTCCCAAGGGAAACAAGGCTCCGGTCGAGGAAGTTGACCTCAAGAAAGCGTATGTCGCGGCAGTATGCGCGTTTGCCGATATGGACCTGATCGCCAAGACCAAGTTCAAGTTTGCCGTCGACTCGATGTATGGCTCGGGGCGCGGCGTGCTGACAGGCATCTTCGCCGACCGTGGCGTGCACTGCGTGGCCATTCGGCAGGAGCTGAACCCGCTGTTTCCAGGCATCAATCCGGAGCCGATCGAGCCGCACACACGAATGTTGCAAGACACGGTAGTGCGCGAGGAATGCGATGCCGGCCTGGCGACGGACGGCGATGCCGATCGCATCGGGGCGGTGGCTGAAGACGGCGCTTTCGTCGACTCGCACAAAATCTTCTGCGTGCTGTTGCGCTGGCTGCTGGAGCGCAAAAAATGGCCGGGCGAGGTGGTGCGTGCCTTCAACACCACGCGCATGATCGACCGTATTTCGGCAAAATACGGCCGCAAGCTGCATGAGACTTCGATCGGATTCAAGTATGTCGCCGATCTGATGATGGAGCGCGAGATCTTGATGGGTGGTGAAGAATCCGGCGGCATCGGCTACTCGCGTTTTCTTCCCGAGCGCGACGGAGTGTTGAACTGCCTGCTGCTGGCCAATGTGATGGCGGAAGAAGGAAAGCCCCTCGGGCAGTTGGTCAGCGATTTGCAAAAAGAGTATGGGCCCCATTATTACGGGCGGCGCGATCTGCACATTCCGGAAGAGATGAAGCAGAACGCGATTCAGCGGGCGCGTGACGATGGCACCCAGGGGCTGGGACGCTACCGCGTGCAGCACAAAGAACATCTCGATGGCGTCAAGTTCGTCCTTGACGCGCCCACCAACGGAAATGGGGCTGAGGCTTGGGTACTGTTCCGCGCCTCAGGAACCGAACCGCTTCTGCGTCTGTATACAGAGGCCTCCTCACCGGAGTTGGTAAGCGAACTCCTGGTTCTCGGAGAGAGCTTTGTGAGAGCAGGCTGAGCCGCCATTGCCCCAATGATGCGATACTGCTAGCTGGATGTTTTTGAACTATGGCAGGAGATCCTAATCTGGCGCAGCCCGATTCGCCGGAGGCGCGGCGGTATAACCGCATTCGGCGCTGGCTGAGCATCACCGATTTTGCAGTCGGACTCGTTTTTCTGGTGGTGCTGCTTCTGACTCGATGGTCCGATGCCTTGCGCGATCTAGCGTACCGCTGGGGATCTCAAAACTATTCACTTTCACTTTTTTTTTATCTCGTGCTGCTGCTGGTAATCAGCAAAGTGCTCAGCGCGGGCCTCGATTACTACGGCTTCAGCCTGGAGCACAGGTTCAAACTGTCGAATCAGAAGTTTGGTGCATGGGTTTGGGACGAAGCTAAAGGTTTTCTGCTTGGCTTAGTGCTCGGAAGTATGGTCGTCGAGGTGTTGTATTTGACCATCCGGCAGTGGCCGCAACACTGGTGGCTGCTGGCCTGGGCGTTATTCATGGGATTGTTTATCCTGCTGGCGCAACTGGCGCCAGTAGTGCTGTTCCCGATCTTCTACAAATTCGAGCCGCTGGAAAACGAAGAACTGCGCCGCCGGTTAGTCATTTTGGGCGAGCGCGCCGGAGCGCACGTGCGCGGTGTGTATCGCTGGAAGCTTTCAGAAAAAAGCAAGAAGGCGAACGCAGCCCTGACCGGGTTGGGCAACACGCGGCGGATTATTCTCGCGGACACGCTGCTCGATAATTACAGCCCGGAAGAAATCGAGGCCGTGCTGGCGCACGAACTGGGACATCATGTGCACCGGCACATCTTCAAAAGTATCCTGGTGCAGGCTGGAATCACCCTGTTCGGATTCTGGGCCGCAAACTGGACGCTGCACTATGCCATCGATCATCACATATTCGAGTTCGACCAGATGTCGGACTTTGCGAACTTGCCGCTGCTGGCCCTGGTTTCGGTCGTATTGTCATTTGTGTTGATGCCGGCGCTGAATGCCTACTCGCGATTCAATGAGCGGCAGGCGGATCGGTATGCCTTCGAATCTACGGCCAGTGTGCAACCATTCATTTCCTCGATGAACAAGCTGGCGGAGCAGAATCTTGCCGAGCGCACACCGTCAAAATGGGTGGAGTGGTTCTTCCATTCTCACCCTTCTATTTCACGGCGGCTGGCTGCGGCCGAGCAGTGGGAGAGGACGCAAGGGGCACACCCACATTCTCCAGGCTAGATTCCGGGCCGGCGCGCGGCGAGACGCGCGCACTCTCAGATCCTTGCCTTACTTACTAAGAAGCTTGATTACCCGCTGCAGGTCCTCTTCCGTGTCTACTCCTACGCTGTCGTACGCGATCTCACCCGTATAGATCGGAATTCCATTTTCCAGGAAACGCAGTTGTTCGAGGCGTTCGCTTTTCTCCAGCGACGATTCCGGCAGACTTACGAAACGATCTAGCGCTCCTTTCCGGTAAGCGTAGAGTCCGAGGTGCTTGTAGTAACGCGGCTGCGCGCGATCGCGGTCAAACGGGATCGTGGCGCGCGAGAAGTATAGTGCGCGGCCCTCGACGTCAGCCACCACCTTCACTGCGTTCGGGTTCGCAATATCTCCTGGCGCAGCGGGGGTCATCAAAGTTCCAACTTGCGTTTCTTGATTCTTCATCACCTGAATGAGAGTCGCTATATGTTCGGCGCGGACCAGCGGCTCGTCTCCCTGGACATTGATGTAAATGTCGGCCGCTTCCCGGCCGGAGATTTCGTGGACGCGCTCGGTTCCGCTGCGATGCGTGGACGCCGTCATCTGCGCATTCCAGCCATGCTTGTGGCAGGCTTCCATGATCTCGTGGGAGTCGGTTGCGACGATCACATTCGACAAGAGCGGTGAAGAGCGCACCGCTTCAAAAACGACGCCGATGAGCGGCTTGCCGGCAATCTCGCGCAGCATTTTGCGCGGCAGCCGGGTCGAAGCCAGGCGAGCGGGAATGACTGCGATTGCTTTCATTGTCTTAGTTATACTGCGTTCCCTGGTGATGCTGCCGACGATATCTGGAAGATTGAGCCCGGTTTGACCTATTTGGCCGGTCCTCATAAAATTGA
>DASYYT010000180.1:0-4211 GCA_035949755.1 Candidatus Sulfotelmatobacter sp. | reverse complement strand
CCCTGCGTCACCCAGCTCGACTGCACATTCAAAAAATTCGAAAGATAAATTCGCGCGATCGCCAGCACCTTCAAATACTCGACCGCCGTGGCTTCATCCCAATGCCGCCCGCCCAGCGCCGTGTGCTGCGGCTGAAAGCTCCAGGGGATGAACGCCGTGAACCCGCCCGTCTCTTCCTGCAATTCATAGAGCCGCTGAAAGTGGTTGATGCGATGCTCGTAGTTCTCGCCCACCCCAAACATCATGGTCGCGGTCGTGCGCATTCCGATCTGGTGCGCCGTGCGATGCACGTTGATCCAGTCCTCGGTCAAACACTTCAGCCGCGCAATCTTGTAGCGCACTTCATCGTCCAGAATTTCCGCCCCGCCGCCCGGAATCGAGTCCAGCCCCGCATCCCGCAGCCGCACAATCGTGTCGCGGATCGAAAGCCCGCTGTACTCCGCAATCGCTATAATCTCCGACGCCGAATAGCAATGCAGGTGCACCTTCGGAAATCGTTCCCTGATCCCCCGCAGCATCTTCTCGTGCCACTCAATCTTCAGGTCCGGATGCAGCCCGCCCTGCATCAGCACGCCCGTACCGCCCAGTTCCACCGTCTCGCGAATCTTGTCGTAAATAGTGTCGAAGTCGAGAATGTATCCCTCCTTCGCCGCCGGCCCTTTCAGCGGCCGGTAAAACGCGCAGAAGGTGCAATACTCGGTGCAGAAGTTCGTGTAATTGATGTTGCGGTCGATGATGTAGGTGACCACGCCCTCAGGATGCAGCCGCCGCCGAACTGCGTCCGCCTCCATGCCGATGCCGATCAGGTCATCGGACTCAAACATCTCCAGCGCTTGTTGTTTGCTTAAGGACATAGGAGTTCACAGAACCACCCTCAATTCTAGCGGACCCAATCCAATCCCTCCAAGCCCTTCACTTCCAGTCGGACTCCATTCCTCGACAAGCCTTTCGTCTCGATCCGCAAATCTCACAGGCGATCTTCGCTCCCTGCTCCAAATCTCGTATTGAGCCCTCTCATCCTGAGCGAAGCGAAGGATCCCTATTCCCCGAAACCCCACCCCAATAATTTCAGGGAGTTCTTCCGACTGACCCTCTCTCCGCCCAAGGCGGATATTTCAAACTGAGACTCTACCGGATGAAGGGATCCCTTGACATCGATTCGCGGGAAGTGTACAAACCCTCACCTGCACACTAGGAGGTGCAACGTGGGGCTTTCCAAAATCGCCGGCGTCATTGCTGTGGGGCTCCTTCTCAAAATCGTCGCTTGCAACAGCCAACCACAGAACGCCTTATCATGTTCTGCTGGCTCCTGGTGTCCAATCGGCAACACCGGGATCTCGTTCGCCTATATCCCTAACTTCAAGGACGCAAGCTGCGGGCCGTCAGACTGCCCGGAGTTCGGCGTCCTGCGTATGCCAAATAAGGTTTATCAAGACTTCTCGAACGCATGTCAAAACGGCACCGGCGTGACTTGGCTCAATAGCAACGCTAAGGTCTTCACGCAACAGCTCAAGCACGTGCTTTCCCCCTGTCCGCAGGTGCCCGCATCATCCGGGGGATCACCGTACACATACGTGACCGTTCCGCATTGGCCAAACAGTACGGCCGCGCCCGCAGGTTATCCCCAGACTTCTCCATAGCCTCGAGGATCAGAGCTTGAGGCGGCGCTCAAGATCCTGAAAACGGGTATCTGAGCGCAACGGGTCCAGGGCAGGATCGGACTTGATTGAGGCCAGATAGAGGTCGCGCTCGGCATAGGCCTTTTCGAGCGCGTTCATGGCTTCTGTGTTGTCGCCCAGCGCCGCGTACAGTGTGGCAAAGAAGTATGGCGGGATGTAGGTGTTCCGAGATTGTCCCTCCAGCTGGTCCAGGATTTTGCGGGCATTCGCCCGGTCACCGGCTTGGGCGTAGGCGCGCCCCAGCAGGACCTCCCGCACCGCGTCGCCGCCGGAAAGCTGCAGTGCTTTCTGGAATTCAGCGGTGGCTTGTTGAGAGTCTCCCTTTCCCAGAAAGGTATATCCCAGACAGGCATGGGCGCTGTCGAAATTCGGCTCCAACTCCAGCGCCTTCTGGCACTGCTGCGCCGCCAGGTCATACTTGCGGGCGCAGTAAAAGGTCCAGCCCGCGGTCGTATCGTTTGAGGCCGATAGCGGGTCCAGAGTCTGGGCGGTCTGGATCTCGGTCGCCGCCTGCTCGAATCGAGCCATCGCCGATAAAAAAACCGCGTAGAGCCCGTGCGCTTCCGCGTCACTGGGATTTAACGCGAGCGCACGGTTGAATTCCTTGTCGGCGGCGTCCCAGTCCCAATCGCCATAGAAGAAAATGGCGGCAAGCGCGGTGTGGGCGTGAGCGAGCGAGTCATCCAGCGAGAGCGCCTTTTGCGCGTACTCCTTGGCTTTCGGCATGACTTCTTGCGCCGGGCGGTCGGGAGTCCCCCAGTAGGAGTCGGCCAATCCCGCGTAGGCGGGGGCGAAGTTGGGATCGAGCCTTACAGCCTCTTCATAATATTCACGCGCTTTCCTGCGCTGCTCGTAGGTTCCGGACTTCAGGTAGTTGGCTTTCAGAAACGCCTCTTGCGCGGCAGGGTCCACAGGGTAGGGCGTGGTCAGACGCTGCTGGTCCTGCGGCGTCAGGTTGATTCGGATTTCATTGGCGATGGTAAAGGCCAGCTCGCGCTGCAGTGAAAGCAGGTCGCGCAGCTCGCGCTGGTAGCTCTTGGACCAGAGCTGGGCATCGGTCGCCGCGTTGAGCAGGCGAGCGGTCACTTCCACGGTGTTGCCGGAACGGTAGATGGAGCCTTCGACGATGGCGTCCACGTTCAACTGCCGCGCAATCTCGCGAAGCGGTTCGTGGTCGGTCTTGTAGCGCATGACCGAAGTGCGAGAGATGACGCGACGCAGGCCGCGGATCTGTCCGAGATCAGTAATCAGGGCTTCGGTCATGCCGTCGGCGAGATATTCCTGCTCGGGGTCGCGGGAGAGATTTTCCAGCGGTAACACGGCTACCGACTCGATTTGCGGGTTGCGTCCAGAAAGCCAGCGGACACGCCACGCGACCAGCAGAAGCAACATCACCAGTACCGCGACGCCCGCCATGATCGACCGTCGCTGGCGCAGCTTTGGGCGCTGGATGGCGATGTTGGTCGAGATCCCGGCGCTGATGCGGCGCAGGTCCACGAGCACTTCGCGGATCGATTGGTAGCGATGCTCGACATCTTTTTCCAGCAACTTCAGAATTACATTTTCGAGCGCCGGAGAGATGTGGCGATTGAGGGCGCTGGGCGGTTGAGGTTGGTCCCGCAGGATGGCATCAATGAGCCGCGGCGGGTTGTTGTCGGGAAAGGGACGCGCAGCCGTGGCGCATTCGTAGAGGATCACGCCGACGGCCCATATATCACTCCGTTTATCGACTTTTTCGCCACGCACCTGTTCCGGCGACATGTAGGCCAGAGTTCCCATCAGGCGGTCTGCGTCTCCGGCGGTGCGGGTTACCGCAGTCTGACTGGCCGGGGCGATCAGTCGGGCCAGGCCGAAATCGAGGATCTTCAGCCTCTGATCGGGAGTGATCCGCATGTTGCCTGGTTTTAGGTCGCGGTGAACGAAGTTATGGCTGTGGGCGGTTTCCAATCCCTCGGCCAGTTGCGCCCCCAGATGGATCACTTGCTTTTCGGGGAGCGCTCCGGCGGCTAGCTTGGCATCGAGAGTGACCCCGGGGATGTATTCCGTCACCAGAAAGTCAACGCCGTCGTCGGTCCCGAAATCGAAGACGGTTTCGATGTTGGGATGGTTGAGCTTGGCCAGGGCCAGAGCCTCGTTGCGGAAACGCCTGCGCGCGGTCTCGTCTCCGAGCAAGCCTTTGGGAAGAACCTTCACCGCGACATCGCGATCCAGTTGCTCGTCGTGGGCCAGATACACCACTCCCATGCCACCCGCGCCAATCTGTTCGCGGATGGTGTAGCGGGAAAGGACTTGCCCAATCATGGCCTTGAGTATGCTCCGGTGGTGGCATGTTACTCCTTTGGCCTGAAGGTGGGAAATATGGTGCGAGCGTGGGCCGATAGGGCAGAAGCTGCGGTTTGACAGTGCTGCGTGCGCCACCTAGACTGCCTGTGTAGGGCGCGGTTACGAGGATTCGCGACGAGGACCCGACGTCCCAAGGACAAACCATGGCCTGGCTGCAGAACAAGTTCGAAAAGAATTTCCTGATCTCGA
>DASYYT010000179.1:0-7777 GCA_035949755.1 Candidatus Sulfotelmatobacter sp. | reverse complement strand
ATTGTCGGCCTTGTGAATGTCTTCATTCTCCGCCAGGCTGCGATGCGTCTCGGCGATGGCATGTTCCAGATCGATAATTCGCTTTGCCCGCTCCTCGGCATCCGAGAACCCCGCCAGCTTCATCATCGCCGCCACGTGAGTCTCATATTTCGCGCGCAGGTCCTTCATGTGCTCACTGTCCGACAGGTAATACTCCCGGTCCGGCAGCACCAGCCCGCCTTGCATGATGTAAGGAATATAGTGCTCCGAATCGTGGAAGCCTGGAGCCACCCACAACCCGAACAAATTTGGCGTGTGATAGTTCGTGTTGTTTAGCGCATCCACATCAGCCCGCAAGGTTTGCCCCAAAGCGCGCGCCAGTTCTTTCTTATCGTGAACCGCCGCCACCGCGTCCAGATATGGCTTGATCGGCGCCATCCCCTTCGCTTCGATAGCCGCCTCGTCCATGTACGAGTTGTACAAATCCGCGACTTTGCGCGTGCCCGACCCTGCTGCGGGATTCGACTTCGCAATCTCTTCGATCAACTCTGCCGTGCGCTTGTTGCTCAAATCGTCCAGCTTGGTCCAGACGTCAACTCCCGCCCGATCCGGGGGAATCACCGCCCGCTTGATCCAGTCTCCGTTGGCATACAAATAAAAATTGTCGCCCGGCTTCACCGAGCGATCCATGTTGGCAACGACGATGCCATGCGTCTCCGGCGCCGCCGCCTCTTGCGCAAGGACGGCGAGAGCACATAACGCCCCGCAGATAACCACGAAGTTTAGAAACTTCGGAAATTTATTCATGTAGGCTCCTGAGTATGAAGAAATATGTATAGGGATTCCCGCCTCTGACAACTGTACGTGTTTCCGATGAATGAGAAGCGATAGCGCACTCGAGCGTAGGTCGGCAAGATATATGTTTAGACGAACGATGCGCGATTGGGGTTAGCCGCCAGCCAGGACTGCACTCGAGACCTTCTGCTCGGCCCCGGCGCGCAAGCCCGAGAGATACTCAAAGGCCATCTCCGTCTGCCTGTGCACGTACTCAATACTGCTGGCTTTTCATTTTGCAGCCCGGGGTGACAGAACTCCCAGTTCGCATACCCCTGATATCCCAACGCGACCAGCGCCGCGACGTATGCCGGATATGCCACCTTTCTGCCCCAGAAATCTTTGTCGAAATATCCTCCCGCTACCAGCTCCACAGTCCCATCCGGCTGCCTGGCAAACTCTCCATTGACGTGCGTGTGAACCTGCAGCGAGCCGCTAGCCTCAGCCATTTCACGCGCGTGCTCGGGCGAGTCCGCCTCGGGCTCAATGTTGATGTCCATGCATGCTTTGAATGCCGGCGAGCCCACTTCCTCAATCAACGAGAGCACATCTTGATAGCGGTTCACAACGTCGGGGCCATGATTTTGCATCGCCAGCACGATCCCATGGTCCTCGGCAACCTTGCAAAGTTCGCGCATTGATTCGACAACGAATCCCCGCCGGTCGCCTTTCCAAAATCCGTACTGGTCGTAGCCGTAGGTGTCATCATAGGTTCCCAAACCGTTGTGAAGCGTAATGCCGCGCCATGCCGCGAAGACCTTGCAGACTGGCGCTCCCACATCGTGCGCCAGCTTGATGCACTCGCGCACGTAACAGATCATGGCTTCGCGTTGTACCGGTACCGGGCTCGAAAGATCGCAATTGGGTGAGATCGCACACAGCTCAAGGCCAACCTCGCCAGCAAGATCGCGCAGCCGTGTTCGGTCGTCACTCGACAGATCCATGGGGGCTGCATGCGGCCGCTCTGCATCCAATTCCAGTCCTTCCCACCCCTGCCGCTTGGCCAGCCGCACCAGATCGAAAACATTCACCGCTTCGCCTTGGTACCACACTCCTCGGTACGTGATGCTGTAGAGTCCGATTTTCATGGCCTGCTCCTGTCTTGCGTAGAATAAACCCATTGGCCTCGGAAATTTTGATATGCGGCTTGCGCAAGCCAACCGCCGGTCTGTTCACAGCCGTTTCAAAAACGCATTCGCCTCCGCCACCCGCGGAAACAATTTTTCCTCCGCCTGGAACTCGGCCGAATGTACGCACCGCCGGCTCCCTTGCAACCTTACTGGATGCTTCAAATGCAGCATCTCGTGATACACGATGAACTCCAGCACGTACCGCGGCACGCCCGGATGGTCGAAGACCCGGCTGATGATGATCGCGTTATGCGCCGGATCGTAATGCCCCAGAATCCGCCGCGTCTTCGACTGGCTCCAGCTCATGCGTGGCCGCGCCATCAGGCCGTGAAAAAATCGCGTATTCAGTTCTTCAAACACCGCATCGAGATCGTAGAAGTGACCGCGCGCGGAGCGCAGCAACTTGCGCCCGCGCATCTGCCGCACCAGGTGCGCTTTCCGCACGATCTCGTGGCTGGCAACATACTTCCGGTAGCGCGCGGCATGGCCGCGATGAATCGGTTGCCGGTACATTTTGGCCAGCAGAATATGCGCGATCGCCCGCAAAACCGTATCCGGCGCCCCCTCCAGCAAGTCCGAGAGCCGCACCAGCAGCTTGCCCTGGCGCAGCCGGATCGTATTATTCACATTGGCAAAGGCAAAGAATTCGATCTTCAGCTCGGGCAGGGAACTCCCCGGCCGCAATTCACGATAGCTTTCCTGGAATATTTCGAGCAGCCCTTCACGCACAGTGAGCGTAGCTTAGCATGACAAAGGCTGGGGATCAGGGGCCAGGTGTTTTGGAAGTACCTTCACTCCGGCGCCACGCCCGTCCCTGCCGATGGATTCTTATTGAGCTTCTTATGCTTGGCCTGCTCTTCCTGCTCGGCCAGCAATTTTTTGTGATCGTCCGCCGCGCTGTCCACGGTCTCGATCGCATTGGTCAAAACAAACTCGTACTGCTGCGCCTCCTGCGGAGAAACCCCGGCTGCATCCTTCAGCGCTAGCAGCTTGGCCTGGAACTCGGTATCGGCGTCGATGATAATCTTCAGCGGCTTGCGGATATCGTCCCTTCGATCCACGTAGGTATCGATGTTGTCATTCAGCTCATCATAGAGCTGCTGAAAGTCATCCAGCAGATCGTGCGTTTGCTGCGCCCGATCCTTCGTCTTGGGATCGCTCCTCATCTGCTCCAGCTTGACCAGGCGCGCCCGCGCGAATTGCACATACAACGGAAGCCGCTGCTTCGGTTCCCAGCTGGTATCGCGAATCTGATCGATCTCGGCCCCGGTCAGCGGATCGTGATGCCTCTGGGCCAAAACCGGCGCAGTTGAGACCAGCAACAGGATTACCGTCATCCAATGAGAAGTCTTCATTTGTCCTCTCTTTTCTTGAACATCGATGACAGCAAATCGTCGCGCACCCGCTCCAGTTGGTCCAAAGCTTCTTTCACCGGCTGCTGATCCTGCTGGCCCAGCGTATGCTCCAGATCCGTCAACTTGCGCGTCATCCCGCGCACTGCGATCTCGGTTTGCTTCTGGCGCTTGTGCGATTGGATCGAATAGTCGCGCGCCAGCTGCGCATAGGCTACGACATCGGTCAGCCCAGGTTGAGCCTGGCTGATCTCACCTGCGCCGTAGAGCTTGTCGACTTCCTCGAATTGCTTTTGTGCGATTTGCAGGCAGATACGAGCGCGGTCGGCCACCTTCGCCGAAGCGATCTGCGCCTTCAACTCTTCAATCGTTGGCCCAGCATGCCGCTTGGCTGTAGCCGTCAGGGCCATCCCCAGCATTAGCATCCAGCACAAAGCGAAACGGAGCTTGGCCGCCGACTCTTTAGGATGCTGGTTCCGATGAAAAAAAAAGCCCGGGGCGCGCCACTCTTTTTTCACCTTGGTTCCGGGGGGAAATGAAAAGTTTGACTTTTCCGGCCGCCTAGGTGCACCCGACAACATGGCGGACTCAATCCCTTTCGACTTTTGTTGGATCGGACGACTCAAATCCACACTCCAAACTTGACCCACCTGGGCTAGCTATTTGTTCGACTCCAGAGCGATCAGCCGGTGCTTTGCCTGCCACTCCTGTTCAGGATACTTCCCATTCGCCCCCTGCAGGAAGAGGTGATAATTCGCCACTGCCTTCTTGACGTCCAGCAAGTGGTCGTACGCCGAGGCCCGCAAAAAATACGTGATCGGATTCTCCGGCAGCCACTTCGCCCGCGCATCCAGTGCCTTGAGAGCCAATCCCGGATCTTTATTTTCACTGGCCGCGAAAGCCAGATCGCCATAAGCCTCGCCATAATCGGGCTTGATCTTTATCGCCGCAAGAAACTCCTGCTGGGCCTCCGCGAATTTCTTCTGGCGAATCAGGCTTTGCCCCAGTGCGTCATGCAGTGCCGCGTCCTTCGGCTCCGTCGCCAGCAGCGCCCGATACGCCTGCTCCGCTTCCGCGTTCTTGCCCGCCGCTACATACAGATCGGCCAAATCGCGCGCCACAGAGGTATCCGCGGGAGCTTCCTTCGCCCCTGCCTGCAATTCGCTGATCGCCTCCTCGTTTTTTCCCTCCGCCGCCAGCACGCGCCCCAGTTCGACATGCGCCGCGGCTTCCGCCGGATGCGCCGCGACCACCTTCCGCAACGCCGCCTCCGCCTCGGGAAACCTACGCCCCCGCATGTAGATGTTTGCCAGCCCCGTCACCGCATCCGATGACTGCGGGTCCAGCGCCAGCGCTTCTTTATACTCGCGCTCGGCGTCGGAAAACTTATTGTCTTTTTCCAGCAATAGCCCCGCTCCCAAATGGGGCTCCGGATCCTTCGGCTGCAGAGCCGCGGCCTGCTGATAAGCCGAGATCGCCTCCTCGGGCTGGCTCGCCTCCAGCACGTGCGCCAGCGAAAGCCACGCCCGCTCCTTTCCCTCCGCCACATGGCTCGTAGGCTTGAGCTTCGTCGCCGCTCGCAGGAACTGTTCTGCGTCCGGCGAGCCGCTCTTGGCCAGTTGCGATCCCAGGTTCAAATTCGACTCGAAGACATCGGGCTTCGCCGCGACCGCTTTGCGATACGCCGCGATCGAATCGTCTCTGCGGCCCAGCGCATTTTCCGTGAATCCGAGATCAAACCACGCCACGTAATTGGCAGGATCGCTCTCCACTACTTTCTTCAGCAGGGGTTCCGCCTCGGCGAATTGTTTTTTCTGAAGGAACTCCTCAGCCTTGGTGAGTTCGGGCGAAGGCGGCTCTTGCTCCTCCACGGTCACGTGGTGAGTCTTGCCTGACTTGTGCTGGGAATTTTGAGACGAAGAGGAAGAAGAGGACGACGTCTGCTGCGCGGGCGTAGAGACGCTGTCCGCCGCGGCGCTGGCGGCTGCGCAGGAAATTCCGGCGAACGCCCCTGCAGCCGCCACCAGCACAAGCTCAATGACTACCCTACCCCCGCCCATTCGAACGTGATGCTCCATTACCGTTCAGGATACGCGCCAGATACTTCCCCGTATAAGATCCCGCCAACTTGGCGATGGCTTCTGGCGGCCCCGCACCCACGATCTTGCCCCCGCGATTCCCGCCCTCCGGCCCCAGATCGATCACCCAATCCGCCGTTTTGATCACTTCCAGATTGTGCTCGATGACCACAATCGATCCCCCCGCATCAATCAGACGGCGAAACGCCGCCAGCAGTTTGCTGACGTCGTCAAAATGCAGCCCGGTCGTGGGCTCATCAAAAATGTAAAGCAACCGCCGCTTGATCTTTTCCCCGCTCGCCGATCGCCCCGCTTCCTTCGATGCCGGCTGCAAGTGCGCGGCCAGCTTCATGCGCTGCGCCTCGCCTCCCGACAGCGTCGTCGCCGACTGGCCCAGCCGCAAATATCCCAATCCAACTTCTTCCAGCGACCGCAATTTGTCGGTCACCTTCGGCGCCTCGGCAAAGAACTTCAACGCCTCCTTCACCGTCAGGTTCAGCACTTCGTGAATATTTTTCCCGCGATACTTCACCTCCAGCACCGTCGGCTTGTAACGCGTCCCCTTGCATTCCTCGCAGACCAGTTCCACGTCGGCCAGAAACTGCATTTCCACCGTGACCGTCCCATCGCCCTGGCACACCTCGCAGCGTCCTCCGGGAATGTTGAACGAAAAATGTCCCGCGCCAAATCCGCGCTTCTTCGCCTCGGGCAGCGAGGCGAACAGATCACGGATCGCGTCAAATGCCTTGATATACGTCACCGGATTCGACCGCGGCGTCCGCCCGATCGGCGACTGATCCACCAGCACCGCTTCTTCTATGTACTGATCACCTTCCAGACTCTCCCACGTCGCCGCTGTGGTTGCGCCCGCTCCGCTTCCGTTCCCCGCCTGTTGCTTCGCCTGCGCCAGCGCCCGGTACAGCACCTGGTGCAGCAGCGTGGACTTGCCCGATCCTGACACGCCGGTGATCGCCACCAGCATCCCCAAGGGAATGCTGATGTCCACATTCTTCAGGTTGTTCGCGCGAATGCCGCGCATCTTGATCTGCTGCGGCCCCGGTTTCCGCCGGGTTGCCGGAGCCTGAATCCGCAAATCCTCCGACAAATATCTCCCGGTCAGCGAACTCGCATTGTGCAAAATCTCGTCATAGGTTCCCTCGGCAATCAGCTTCCCGCCGTTCTCGCCCGCTCCCGGCCCCAGATCGAGAATGCAATCCGCCGCCTTCATGATGTCGGGATCATGCTCGACCACCAGAATCGTGTTCCCCAGATCGCGCAAGTCGTGAAGAATCTTTACCAGCCGGTGCGTATCACGCGGATGCAGCCCGATCGACGGCTCGTCCAGCACATAAAGCGTGCCCACCAGCCGCGACCCCAAGGAAGTGGCCAGCTGAATCCGTTGCGCCTCACCGCCCGACAGCGTCGACGACAACCGGTCCAGCGTCAGATACTCCAACCCGACATCGTTCAAAAATCGCAGCCGCTCCCCAATCTCCTGCAGCAGCTTATCGGCAATTTCGGACTCTTGCGGGCTTAACCGTACCACATCGAAAAACTTGATCGCTTCTTCCACCGTGAGCCCGCAAATCTCGCAGAGATTGCGACCGTTGATCTTGACCTGCCGCGCTTCCAGCCGCAGCCGGCTACCCCCGCACTCTGGACAAAGCGAATACCCGCGATACCGGCTCAGGAAAACCCGCACATGCAGCTTGTACTTCTTGCGCTCGAGGTGATTAAAGAATCCGCGCACCCCCATGAATTTGCCATCACCATTGAGCACCAGGTTGCGATGCTCCTCCGCCAGATCGATCCACGCCATATCCAGCGGAATTCCCGCCGCCTTGGCGTACCGCTTCAGATCCGCCTGCAGCGGACGATACTTCGGCTTCGTCCAGGGCTCAATCGCTCCCTCGCCCAGCGTCTTCAGCTTGTCCGGAATCACCAGGTCAAGATCGAAATCAATCGTGTTCCCAAATCCCTGGCATCTCGGACAAGCCCCATACGGATTGTTGAACGAAAACAGCCGCGGCTCCGGCTCCTCATAGCGCAAATTGCAAAACTTACATTCAAACCGCTGCGCGAACCGCAGCGTACGCGTCGCCTGTTCCTCGGCTGCCGGAATCTCAAACAGAACCTCGCCAGATTCCCGATAAGCCGTCTCAATCGCATCCACGATTCGCGAACGAGCCTCAGCCGAGACAGTCAACCGGTCCACGAGCACGAAAACGGGCTGCCCAAAATCAATATCCAGCAACGACTCCGGCGTAGAAAACTCAAACACGGTCCCACCCTGATAAAGCCGGTTAAACCCCGCCTTCCGCAAATCAAACAGTCGAGTCTTGATCGCGTCAGTCAGTAAGGGTGCCCCACTTCTCCCCGATTTTGGGAGAAGTGGGGATTTTCG
>DASYYT010000178.1:0-42524 GCA_035949755.1 Candidatus Sulfotelmatobacter sp. | reverse complement strand
GTACTCGCTGCCGCAACTGGGGCATTTTTCGGCGATCGGCTTGTGCGCGGAGGTGAATTTGCACTTGGGATAATTTCCGCAGCCGTAGAAGGTGTTGCCCTTGCGCGCGCGCTTTTCGACGAGATCACCTTCCTTGCAGTCGGGGCACTTCACGCCAATGTAATTCTGCTTGACGTATTTGCAATCCGGATAGCCGCTGCAGGCCGTGAATTCGCCGAAGCGGCCGTGGCGGATCATCATGTTGCGGCCGCATTTCGGGCAGAGCTCGTCGAGCGGGATGTCGGGAACTTTCTTGCCCTGATCGAGGCGGCGCGTGGTCTTGCAATCGGGGTAGCCGGTGCAGGCCATGAACTGGCCGAAGCGCCCGCGCTTGAGGACCATCACGCGACCGCAGTTTTCGCAATATTCGTCAGCCCCGCCGGTTTCCTGCATGTCAGCGGAGTCGAGGTCGGGCAGGTTGATGGGATTTTCTTTGGTGAAGGTGCAGGTGTTGGGATCCTCTTTGTCGTAGGTGCTGCAGGCGTAGAAGGAGCCATGCTTGCCCCACTTGATGACCAGCGGCGCGCCACACTTTTCGCACTTCTCGTCGGTGGGCTTCTCCATCCGCTTGATGTTTTCCATGTGCTTTTCGGCGTACTTCAAGTCCTTCTGGAATTTCTTGTAGAAGTCGGCCATGGCGTCTTGCCACTTCTCTTTGCCTTCTTCGATTTCGTCGAGTTCTTCTTCCAGACGGGCGGTGTACTGCACATCGAAAATATCCTGAAAATTTGCGACCAGCAGGTCGGTAACGACGAGGCCGATCTCGGTGGGAACGAATTTGCCTCCGAGTTTCTGCACGTACTGCCGCTCCTGAATAGTGGAGAGGATAGCGGCGTAGGTGGAAGGACGGCCGATGCCGCGTTCTTCGAGCTCTTTGACGAGCGAGGCTTCGTTGTATCGCGGCGGCGGCTCGGTGAAGTGCTGCTCGGGCTTGAGTTCGCGGAGAGTGAGTTTCTGTCCGGCTTCGAGCGCGGGCAATTTGTGCTTGAGTTCCTCGTCTTCCTCGTCTTTGCCTTCTTTGGACTCTTCGTAGACTCTGAGGAAGCCGTCGAACTTCAAGACCGATCCGGTGACGCGGAACCAGAAAGCATCGTTGCCGCTTTTGGCGTCGATGTCGACGGTGGTCTGGTCGAAGACCGCAGGATTGATCTGCGAGGCCACGAAACGCTGCCAGATCAGCTTGTAAACCTTGAATTCATCTTCTTTGAGATATTGCTTGATCTGGTCGGGATGACGCATCGCCGAGGTCGGACGAATGGCTTCGTGGGCGCCTTGCGCTTCCTTTTTTTCTTTGAAAGTGTTTGGAGTTTCGGGCAAATAGGTGGGGCCGTATTCCTTGCCGACGTAATCGCGCACTTCCTGGATGGCCTCGGGCGCGACGCGAGTGGAATCGGTACGCATGTAGGTAATGAGGCCGACGGATCCTTCTTCGCCGAGCTCAACGCCTTCATAGAGGCGCTGCGCGATCATCATGGTGCGCTTCACGCTGAAGCGCAGCTTGCGCGAGGAATCCTGCTGCAGCTTGCTGGTGGTGAAGGGAGGAGCGGCGTTGCGGCGGCGCTCTTTCTTGTCGACGGAACGCACAACCCAGTCGGCCTTTTCCAGAGCCAGGCGGATTTTTTCGGCTTCTTCGGCGTTGGGAACTTCGATTTTTTCTTCGCCTTTGCCCAGGAAGCGGGCGTCGAACGCGGGAGGCTTTGAAGCGGCGAGGTGTGCATCGATGGTCCAGTATTCTTTTTTCTCGAAGGCCTTGATTTCGCGTTCGCGCTCGACAATCAGGCGCAGAGCGACAGTCTGGACGCGTCCGGCGGAAAGGCCGCGGCGGACTTTGTCCCACAGCAGCGGGGAAACCTGGTATCCCACGAGCCGGTCGAGCACGCGGCGGGCCTGCTGCGCGTCGACCAAGTTTTGATCGATGGCGCGGGGATGTTCGAATGCAGCCTGCACGGCGCGCTTGGTGATTTCGTTGAAAGTCACGCGCTGAATGCGGGGAGGAACCGGGAGTTCGCCTTTCTTAGCCTTCTTGGCTTTCTTTTTCTTAGAACCATTTTCATCGAGTTCGCTGGCCAGGTGGGCGGCGATGGCTTCGCCTTCGCGGTCCGGGTCAGGGGCGAGGTAGATATGATCGGCGGAGGCGGCGAGCTTTTTCAGCTTGGCAACGACCTTCTCTTTGCCCGGGATGACGATGTAATCGGTTTCGAAGTCGTTCGAGGTGTCGACCCCGAGGGTGCTCTTGGGCAGGTCTTTGACGTGCCCCAGCGAGGCTTCGACGGAGAAGCCCTTCCCCAGATATTTCTGGATGGTTTTCGCCTTGGCCGGCGATTCGACGATGACTAAACCTTTAGACAATGGAACCTCTGATTCTTTGGAGTCCGGTTTTGAAGCTAGCACGAATAGGCGCGGGGCAACAAGTTACCGGCAACAAGCTGCTAGCTTCTAGCTCCTAGCTTCTAGCCCCTAGCTTCTAGAGAAGACTGGGCGCCGTAAACACTGTGATAAAGCCGCTAGCATTCGCTGAACTTCCAAGATCTTCGCCTCCAGGTTGCTGAAGTCGTCCGCGCTCAAGAGATTTAGATCGCGCGCCAGCAAGAGATGATATTCAAGTTCATTTGCTGAACCGCGAGCGATTTGGATAAATCGCTTCAACTCCGGATCGGATCTTCTGCCGCAGCCCTCGGCAATGTTTGCGCCAATAGAAGCGGCCGCGCGTCGTATTTGACTGGTGAGCCCATAAATTTCCTCTCTTGGAAATGTTCGCGTCCGCTGATAAATCAGCAAAGTTAGCTCATGCGCTTTGTTCCAAACCTTTAAATCTTTGAAGTCTTCCATATTTCTCTTCTGTGTCTGCTCGAAGCTAGGAGCTAGCAGCTAGAAGCTTTTTACAAAATTCTTACCCGGCATCTGCCGGACTTTGCCGGTTAGCTCCAACTCGAACAGGGCCGCGAAGATTTCGGAGGAGGACATTTCCGCTTCCAGCTTTTCGACGAGTTCGTCGATGTGCGTAGCTTCGTCGGCCTTGAGCAGGCTCAGGATGCGCGTTTCGTGAGGAGGAAGCCCGTCTTCTGGAAATAGAGATGCGGAGGAGCAGGCGGAGGATTCAGGAGAGGCGGGAGGAGTCAAGGCAAGTCGTACTTCTGTCGGGAGATCTTCCCAAACGTCTTCCCAGGTCGCGACCAGCTTGGCGCCCTGTTTGATGAGGGTGTTCGGTCCCCAGGAGTTCTTGTTGGTGACGTTGCCAGGAACGGCAAACACGTCGCGATTTTGCTCGAGAGCGCAGCGCGCGGTGATGCGGGTGCCTGAGTACTCGGCAGCTTCGACGACCAGCACGCCCACCGACATGCCGCTGAGAATGCGATTGCGGATGGGAAAATTCTGAGGCGCGGCGAAAGTACCCAAGGGAAATTCTGAGATCAAGGCGCCGCCCAAGGCAACAATCTGCTCGGAGAGGCGGGAATTCTCCTTGGGATAGATGACGTCGACGCCGGTGCCAAAAACGGCGACAGTTTTGCCTTTGGCTGCGATGGCGCCGCGATGGCTGGCGGTGTCTATGCCGCGGGCCATGCCGCTGATGATGACCAGTCCTTGAGCGGCAAGATCGCAGGCCAGGCGCTCGGCCATGCCCGAGCCATAGGGCGTGGGATGGCGCGTTCCGACCATGGCAACGCCGGGCTTGGCCAGGGCGTCAACGGCTCCGCGTACATAAAGGATAAGAGGAGGATCGTAGATTTCTTTGAGGCGCGGGGGATAGGAGGGGTCCTCGAGGGAGATCAGAGCAATGCCGGCGGAAGCGGCGCGGGCGAGTTCCTCGCGGGCCAACTCGGCAGATTTTCCGGTGGCGATCGATTGGGCAGAGACGGCGTGAATGGCGGTAGACTCCAGCTCGGTAAGGGAGGCGGCGAAAATGTGATCCGGCGATCCAAAGTGTTCGACCAGTTTTCGCGCCTTGGTGGGTCCCAAGCCGGGGGTCAGAGATAAGGCGAGCCATTCCGAGAGGTAAGTGGCGGAGGGGGAAACGGCGAGATTGGACAAGAGAGTACTCCGAGGCGGACTGTAATGAGCGGTGGAGAAGGCTGTCAAGGGCACATGTCACCGTGAGTTTGTTAGACTTGTGGAAAGCATGAGAAAGCTGCGAATTTCCGCGATCTCCTACCTGAATACCGCGCCTTTAATGTGGGATTTCGAGCATGAAGGGGGGCATTTCCCGAACAAGGAATTGGCTTCCCATTTTGAAATTTCCTACACACTTCCTTCCGGATGCGCGCGCGCGCTGGCGGATGCTAAGGCTGACATTGGGATCATTCCGGCGGCGGCGTATACGGCAATTCCCGGCTTACAGATTTTGCCCGATGTGGCGATCGCCTCGCGGCGGGCGGTGCGGTCGATCTTGCTGGTCAGCAAAGTGCCGGTCGAGAAGGTGCGGACCGTAGCTTTGGATACATCGTCGATGACGTCGGTGGCGCTGACAAAAATTCTTTTTGAGAAATGGCTGGGCGGCGGGCGCGAGTTCATGGCGATGGAGCCGGATGTGGAGAAGATGCTGGCGGAGTGCGATGCGGGGCTGCTGATCGGAGATCCGGCGCTGCAGGTGGATCGCTCGCGCTATCAGACGCTGGACCTGGCGGAGGAATGGATTCGTCATACCGGCAAGCCGTTTGTGTTTGCGTTCTGGGCGGTGCGGGGAGAAGCTCTGCGGGAAGCTGATCCGGCGCTGGATCTGGCGGCGGTTTTTCGAGATTCACGGGATCATGGGTTGGAGAAATCGAGCCTGGAGGAGATCGCGCGGGAGTGGGCGCCGCGAGTGGGACTCAGCGAGAATGCAGTCCGCGCATATCTAACCCAGAACATACATTATCAGTTGAACACCGCGTGTTTAGAGGGACTGCACTTATTTTATCGCTGGGCGGCGGAACTGGGAGCGCTTCCCGACGCCCCACCACTCCACTTCCTGGATGTAGCGAAAGTTCTCGCAAGATAACTGATTCAAGAGCGTTAACCGCAAAGGACAGGAAGTGGCACGAAGGAAAATTGTTCCGAATTAGCCTTCGTAATCCTTGGTGTCTTTTTTGGTTTAGGTATGCGTTATGCTGGAAGCAATCTGTGAGCCTGTTTCAACCCATTCCGAATGCTGGCGCGGCGGATGCGACGCGTCCGTTGGCCGATCGCATACGCCCGCGGACGCTCGATGAATTTGTCGGGCAAGAGCATTTGATTGGGCCGGGCAAACCTCTGCGGGTTCAGATTGAGCGCGACGATCCGGGATCGCTGATCTTCTGGGGCCCCCCGGGAACCGGCAAGACGACGCTGGCGAAAATCATCGCGAACATGACGAAGGCGGAGTTCATCGAGTTCTCGGCGGTGCTGGCCGGGATCAAAGAGATCAAGCAGGTGATGGCCGAGGCGGAGCGGGCGCGGCAGTATGGGACGCGGACGATTGTTTTTATCGACGAGATTCACCGCTTCAACAAGGCGCAGCAGGATGCTTTTTTGCCGCATGTGGAGAAGGGGAACATCCGGCTGATTGGGGCGACGACGGAGAATCCCTCATTCGAAATCAATGCGGCGTTGCTATCACGCTGCCGAGTTTACGTGCTGCAGCCTCTCACCGAAGAACAGATCGTGCTGTTGCTGCGGCGAGCGCTGACGGATCGCGAGCGTGGATTGGGCGAGATGAGCCTGAGCGCGTCCGACGAGGTGCTGAAAACGATTGCGAGCTACACGAGCGGGGATGCGCGCAGCGCGTACAACGTTTTGGAAGTGGCGGCGGGACTGGCGAAGAAAGACGCCGAGATCACCGAGGATATCGTCCGCGACGCGCTGCAGAGACGGATTCTGCTTTATGACAAGGCGGGCGAAGAACATTACAACCTGATTTCGGCGTTGCACAAATCGGTGCGCAACAGCGATCCGGATGCGGCTTTGTACTGGCTGGGGCGCATGCTGGAGGCGGGAGAGGATCCGCTATACATTGCGCGTCGGGTGGTGCGCATGGCGGTGGAGGATATTGGATTGGCCGATCCAAATGCTTTGCCGCTCTGTATGGCTGCCCGTGATGCGGTGGACTTCATCGGCATGCCGGAAGGAAATTTGGCGCTGGCCGAGGCAGTGGTCTATTTGTCGGTGGCGCCGAAATCGAACGCGCTCTATACGGCGTACGGAGAGGTGCTGCAGGATGTGGAGCGAACGGCGGCGGAACCGGTGCCTCTGCATCTGCGGAATGCTCCCACGCGCTTGATGAAAGGATTGGGCTACGGGCGCGGATACCAGTACGCGCACGATCTGGAATCCAAAGTGGCCGACATGCAGTGCCTGCCCAACAATCTGAAAGACCGCGTGTATTACCAGCCAACCAATGAGGGCATCGAGAAGCGCATAGGCGAGCGGATGGAAGAGGTAAAACGGCAGCGATCGCGCGCGACGGGGTCTGGGGGAGCGGGGAAAAAAGAATCGTAACTCCGTTCCGCCGCATCTTTTAGCCATCAGCGCAGTTGTGCGTGAACGGCTATGGCTTCGATTCCCAATCTCGCCGGCAGGGAAATATCTGGGAGAGTTCTTTCGCCGGAACTGATCGAAGACCTGCAGCGGGTGCAGAAAGCCGCGCAAAAAATCACATCCATCCTTGATCTTGACCAGCTCATTGACAGCGTAGTCAGCGAGGTGACGCAGACCTTTGGCTGCCTGGAAGCGAGCGTGTACCTCCATGATGAAGAGCATGGTGAGATGGTTCTCGCCGGAGTGCATGGATGCGATGCGCACGGCAAGGGATACCGATTGAAGATTGGGCGGGAAGGCATGGTGGGCTACGTGGCATGCACGGGGCAGACGCGATATGCGCCTGATGTGCGAAAAGACCCCTATTACATTCCGTGTCATAGCGGCATTCGGTCGGAAGTAGCGATTCCGTTGCGTGTGGGCGAGAAACTCGTAGGAGTTTTCACGGCATCGCATCCCGAGATGAACGGCCTGCCAAGAAAGCAGGTGAGGTTGCTGCAGGCTCTCTGCGATCACGTCGCAGTAGCTGTTTACAACGCGCAGCGGCTGCAGGTGGAGCGTGCAGAGCGAGTGGTGCTGGATCGCGACGCAGAAGAAGCGCGCGCCATGCAGCAGGCGCTGCTGCCAAAGAGTTCGCCGTACATTCCAGGCTTCGTGGTATCGGGACGCAGCGTTCCGGCGCGAGCGGTGGGCGGCGACTGGTACGACTTCATTCCGTTTCCTGATGGGCGATGGGGAATCGTGCTGGCGGATGTTTCGGGCAAGGGCACGGCGGCGGCGCTGCTGATGTCGGCGACGCGCGGGATGTTGCGGTCGCTCGCCGAGGCCTGCTGCAGTCCGGGCGAAGTGCTGGAGAAGCTGAATCAATTGCTGGTAAACGATTTTCCAGCGGGCAAATTCGTGACGCTGGTTTATGCGGTGCTTGACCCGGCGACGCGCACGCTGGTGTTTGCCAATGCCGGGCACCTTCAGCCGCTATTGATCAGCGCCGGGAACGAGCAGTTCCTGGATGTAGAACGTGGACTGCCGCTGGGCTTGACCAACGGAGATTATTCGGAGACGACGGTCGTGTTGTCTCCGGGAACGAAGCTGATTTTTTATAGTGACGGGATCACCGAGGCGAGCAACGCCCAGGATGAAGAGTACGGGCTCTGCCGGTTAGTAGAACATGCGATCCGGCCGGAGGCTTCAGCGCTGAGCATCGTGGATGACGTGCAGTCGTTTTCGAATGGGGCCGGCGTGCGCGACGATGCCACGGTTGTATTTGTGGGAGTCAACCGCTGAGCTAGCGCATGCGGGCGCGGTGTTCCTTCAGAATGCAGCGGTCCATCACTACGAAAATCCCTGCCCGGCGCGCCTTTTCTGCCGCGCGCTCGTGAATCACGTCCTCCTGCATCCAGATGGCGGGAACTTTGAGCTGAATAGCCTGGTCGACGACTTCCTCGACAAATTCAGAGCGGCGGAAAATGTTCACCATGTCGATCTTTTCAGGAACATCAAGTAAAGATGGGAAGGCTTGTTCGCCCAGGCATTCATCGATCTTCGGATTGACGGGTATGATGCGGTAGCCGTGGCTCTGCATGTAAGCCGAAACGCCATGACTGGGACGCAAGGGATTGCAGGAGAGTCCGACGACAGCAATCGTTTTCGAGCGCCTCAACAAATCGGCAATAGGGTCAGGTTGCGGAAGTGAAGCCACAGGCATCTCCCGATTATTTCTTATTCGCAACTTCCAATTTCTGTTTAAACATTTTCATCGCGAGCTTGCGAATGGTTTCGGAAACTTCTTTGTTAGCGGAAAGATTCTTCAAGTCCGCGGTCAGCAGATTCTTCATCAACCCCAGGCCAAGATCGAGGGGGGTGCGTGGATTGGCGACCAGGTTGCGCACCACGATGTAATTCTTCATGAAACGGCGCTTGAGAGGAATCTGGCGGAGGACAGCCTCCAGCACATTCTTCTGGCTGGCGAATTTTTCGACCTCGCCGTCGGAGAGTTTGGGCGCCTCAAGCACGGCCAAGGCGACGACCTTGGTGCCGTCGCGGATGAGGATGGAGCGCTCTTCCTTGTTGCCCTTCAGGGCAAGTTGGATGCGGCCCTTCACGTCGAGAGCATTAATTTTCTGGACTGTATTGACCCGCTTTGTGGGATCGAGTCCGGGCGCCTTCGGCAGGGCGGGGATGCGAGGCTTTGCGGGGGCAACCGCCGCGGAACTTGCAGCGGGCGGTGCGACGGCGGTTTCATCCGAGGGGGAATCATCGTGCATCAGGAGATCAACCATTCCTCCAATCGCCTGAAATGGCTTTTCACCTTCGGCGGCGATGTCGTCGGCGTGTTCTTTGAGATAAGAGAATACGGTATCGTCGTCCGGGCCGAACGTGGAATCGGGGGCCGGTTGCGATTCGGGCTCGGATGAGGCCGGTTCCGCACCTTGTGAGCCGGGTGAACCGCCGGTATTGGCAAAGGTGGCGCCCGCAGATCCTTGCGGTTCGGCTGAAACTGCGGTTGGGCCTACCGGGGAAGCCGCGCGGCATGCGCTCAGCCATTCCTGCAGCTCTGTGACTTCTTCCTTTTTCAGATATGGACTGGACTGGAGGGTCTCGAGTACAGGAGGCGACGAGCGCACGCGCGGACTCCGAAGCATGATGTCGATGTTCTCGCGCAGAGCCGATCCGGCGAGCTTTACGATTTGCTCTTCGCGAACGGAAGGATTCTCGAGCAGGGCGGGGAGCAACTTCGGCCGCACATTGTCGGGCGAGATGAAATAGCTGAGGACTTCCCGGGAAGTCTGCGGGTCGGCGGCGACGGCCAACGAGGCTTTTTCGTCCCAGCCAGCCAGCGTCATACGCGCGGTCTCGCCAAACACTTTGTTGTAACGGGCCAGGTAAACCAGGATTTCGATATTCTCGGCGGGCGGGACCTGCAGGGCCCCGCGCGCGGCAAACTGCATCATGTTGGAAGGCAACCTGGAAGCGCGGATTTGATCAATCATGCGCTGCATAAATTCCGTTAGCGGCGAGCGACGAGGGAGTGGTCCCGGTCAACGACTCCAGTTCATTGACGGCGAGTTCCAAATCTCGCGTGATGCGGTTCAACTTGTATTGTAGAAAGACGTCGCGCAAGGTTCGATAGTACCAAAGTGTACCGTCGCGTCCGCCGTTGAAACGTGACCAGATGGATTCACCAAGGGCGCGGTAATCGCTGAGGATCGAACGGACATTGTTGAGCTTGTCGGCGGCCGAGACCAGGCGGGTATCGGGGCCTTCCTTCTTCAAGCGGCGGATGTAATTTTCTTTGCGCTCGCGCCATGGCGGCTTGGGAACGACGTAGGCGTCGGTGCAGCCATCCACTACCTTGGCGACGCGCGCGCCGAACCGGCGGCGGACTTGCTTCAGCATTGGGGCTCCGCCACAATCCTCGACCACATCGTGCAAAAGGGCGGCAATGGCGAGATCCTCGTCGCCTCCGGCCTCGAGCACAAGCGAGGCTACGCCCATCAAGTGCGCGATGTAGGGGATGGTAGAAGCCTTGCGGGTTTGTCCGGAATGCTTTTCGGCGGCAAATAGAAATGCACGCAGGAAACGTGGGCCAAGCCTGCTATTCCCCCGTGTTCTCTGTGTCCTCTGTGGTTTCATTCTACTGCTTCTCTCCGCGGCGTGCCAGCAGGTAGGCACGAATGAAAGGCTGCAAGTCGCCATCGAGCACGCGGTCCACATCGCCGACTTCGGCCTTGGTGCGGTGATCTTTGATCATGCGGTAGGGCTGCAGAACGTAGGAGCGAATCTGGGAGCCAAATTCGATGTCAAGCTTGGAGTCTTCAATCTTCTTTGTGGCGGCGCGTTTTTTCTCCATCTCGTATTCGTAAAGCTTGGAGCGGAGCATACTCATGGCGCGCTCACGATTCTTGTGCTGGGAACGCTCGTTCTGGCAATTGGCAACGAGGCCGGTAGCAATGTGGGTGATGCGCACGGCGGAGTCAGTGGTGTTGACGTGCTGGCCGCCCTTGCCGCTGGAGCGGTAAGTATCCACCCGAATGTCTTCCGGCTTGATGACGATGTCGATGCTGTCGTCGATTTCGGGGGAGACAAAGACGCTGGCAAACGAGGTATGGCGGCGCTTGGCTTGATCGAAGGGCGAAATACGGACCAGGCGGTGCACGCCGATCTCGCCTTGCAGGAGCCCGAAGGCGTAGTCGCCGTTCACGGCAAAGGTGGCGGACTTCAGGCCGGCTTCTTCGCCGGGCTGGTAATCGTAGAGGATGGTCTCAAAACCCTGGCGCTCGGCCCATCGCAAGTACATACGCAGGAGCATGTCGGCCCAATCCTGGGATTCGGTGCCGCCGGCGCCGGGATGAATGGTAACGATGGCGTTACGGGCGTCATTCTCGCCGGAGAGAAGAGTTTCGGTTTCGAGTTTGTCGATGAGGTCGCGGAGCGTGCCAATTTCGCGCTGTAAATCGTTATCGACATTTTCGCCCTCTTTGGCGAGATCGAAGTAGGCAGAGATATCGCCGGTGCGGCGGCCCAGATCGGCGTCGGTAGCGAGCACATGTTCCAGACGCTTTTTTTCGCGCATGACCTGCTGGGAGCGCTGCGGATTGGACCACAGGTTGGGCTCGGCGGCTTGCTTTTCAACTTCGGCTAGCTGGGGACGGAGTTTCTCCGCGTCAAAGATACTCCCGGAGATCGTGGACTTTCTTGCTGAGCTTCTCGTATTCCTGTTCCAACTCTTGATTCATGCGGGTATGGTGACCTTGCTTCCGGCTTTCGGGACTACGAAGCGCGCCAGCAATGCTCCTATGGAAATTATCGCACAGGCATAGGCGAACCAGTCGCCGTGACGAGTGTAGAAGGTGGTAACGGAGGTGAGGGCATAAGGAGCGACCAGAGTCGCGCGCTGCTTGCGGGGTATGCGGGCGACGATGCGTCCCCAGGGATCGATCGCGGCAGTCACACCGGTATCGGTGGTGCTGAGGATCCAGCGATTATTTTCGATGGCGCGCATGCGAGTTTGATTGAGGTGCTGAGCATAGGCGCCACTGTCGCCGTACCAGCCGTCGTTGGAAATGTTCACGAAGACCTGGGCGCCTTGATTGGCAAACTGGCGGACTTCATCGGGGAACACGGATTCGTAGCAAATGAAGATGCCGAGGCGCTGCCCGCCAGCGTCCAAAGGGCGCCTGGAGTAGCCGTGCTGGAAGGCGCCGACTTCTTTGGTCAGGCCTCCGGCGAAGGAAAACAGACTGGGGAACGGGAGATATTCGCCAAAGGGTACAAGGTGGACTTTGTCGTAGCGCCCCGTCCAGTCGCCGGTTGGACTGATCACGGCGGCGGAGTTGAAGACCGGCGAGTCGTCATTGGGGTGAGCGGAGTTGCTGCCGATGGAACCGGTGACGATCCAGGCTTTGGTATCGCGGGCGAGAGCGCTGAGCGCGTCGCGGAATCGCGGATCGTTGACGAAGAACGGGGCGGGAGATTCGGGCCAGACGATCAGGCTGATTTTTCCCGCAGCATGGCTGGCGGCGGATTCCCGGGTGAGCTTCGCCAGGTCACTCAATGTCTGCTGTAAGTAGTCTGGAGTCCAGTCGGCATTGACCGGGATATTCTGCTGCACCAGCAGCGCGTTGTGATCCGATTGGACAGGGGGAGCTGCGACGAATGTTCCGGCCTGCAAAACCGCAGCGGCAGCGAGCGCAGCGATGAACATGGTATTGCGCTTACCGCGGGGAATCAGGAAGGCCGAGGCAAGCGCGACGTTGACCAGCACGATCTCGAAGGAAATTCCATAGACGCCGGTCAAGGCTGCGATGCGGCTCAGGGCCACGTTGTCCACCTGCGCAATCCCGAGGAGATCCCAGGGAAATCCGGTGATGCGGGTACGAGCCAGTTCGACTCCGACCCACAGAAACGGCGCCGCGACCAAGGCTGAGCGGTGGTCGCGCGGGCGCGCCAGCAGGGTTAAGAGCAAGCCGAAAAATCCATGGTAGAGGCCGAGATAACAACAGAACAGGAAGACGACGAGGACGGCTGCAGCAGCGTTAAGGCCGCCGTACTGGCGCATGGTGTCATAGATCCAGTAGCAGGTGCCGGCGTACCAGAAAATGCCGCAGACGTAGGCGAGCAGGAATCCCTGGGCGGGAGATGCAGGACGCAAGCGCGCACCGCCGCTGACTTCGAGCTCGCCGGCGGGCCGCGTGCGCAGCAGCGCCACTATGAGCGGGGCGAGGGCGACCCAGCAGAGAACGGAAGCGCCAGGAAGCGGAAAGATCAGCACCTGGAGCAGGGCTGAGAGCACGACCAGGAGCCAGGCGCTGGGATGAATTTGGCGCACGGGAAAGGATAGCAAAGGGCAGAGGCACCGGGTCAGTGGTTAGTAATAGTTAAGTCAACATTGTAGGAGCTTTCAACGGACCGCAGTCACATTGAGCTTCGAGCGAACGTAATCAACCATATCCTTAGTGACGTAGCGGGGCGGGGTGATGCGGAAAATTGGACGATCGGCGATTGGCTTCAGCGAGACGGATTGCCACGATGGTCCAGCCGGGGCATCGTGCAGGATTACGGCGTCGGCACGGTCCAGAAATTCGCGGGCAGAGTTTTTGAAGTCGGCGGTCGCGGGATCGAGGATGGTGAGATAAAGATCGGGACGGAGAAATTTCAGAACGCTGTTGGATTCGATGATGACATTTCGGGCGAATTCTAGTTTCTTGCGCACGCCAGGCATGGCTTCGGCCAAGCGGCCTTGCTCGGTGCGCACCCAGAATACGGGTTGGGCGCCCGCTGCGAGGAAGCGGGAAGTGTCCGAGCCGCCGGAGCGATCCTGCTCTTCGGAAATGGCCCAGGCGTGATCGGCGGTGGCGCAGTCGCAGGCTTGGCCATCGGCTGAGCAGATTCCGTGGCCGTATTGCGTGATTTTGACGGCGGTCCATTGCAATTCTGGCAAGGCGGCGATCAGGCCAGCGACGACACTGGTCTTGCCTACGTTGCGCGAGTGGCCGCCGACTACTACGAGTGCCATTGGACAAGTTCCTCTCGGGCAAAATTGCTGACCGCCGGTCCGCGGGCGAGACGACGGCGCTAAGATTTTTTCGACAGACGCGCCAGCGTTGCCAACTGCTTCAGATACTGACGTAACGGCTGCGCTGGCGTTCCCCAGAACGCTACGCCTTGGCCGCGCAGAATCTTGTTGGGAAGAATGCCGCCTTGGCCGCCCACCATCACACCTTGTTCGACGCGGGCGTGCTCGCCGATGCCTACCTGGCCGCCCAGCACGACGCTATCTTCGATGACAATACTTCCGGAGAGGCCGGTTTGAGCGGCGATCACGACATCTTCCCCGATCTGGCAGTTGTGCCCGATATGGACGAGGTTATCGATTTTTGTTCCGCGGCGGATGCGGGTCTCGTCGAGTGCCCCGCGATCGATGGTGGCGTTGGCTCCGATTTCAACGTCATCTTCGATGACCAGCCGTCCGACCTGCGGGAATTTCTCATAGTGCCCGGTCTTGCGATCACGGACATAGCCAAAGCCGTCGCTGCCCAATACGGCTCCGGCATGCACGATCACGTGATTTCCCACGGCGGTGCCGGGATAAATAGTCACATTGGGGTAAATTTCACAACCTGTGCCCAACACGACGTCCGGGCCGATGGCGCAGCCTTCGCCGATACGAGTTTCGTCGCCAATCTGAGCGCGTTCGCCGATGACCGCGTGGGCAGCAACGCGGACGTTCGCTCCCAATATGGCATGAATCACCGCCGTAGGGTGCACGATTGGCTGTTGAGCGCCATGGCTTGAGGAGCAGTTCAACAATCGCGCCGCCCGGGCAAAGGCCAGCTTGGGATGGTCGCTGATGAGCAGGGGTTGATGGCTGCGGACTGCCACTGCGAAACTTCCGGCGATCACTGCTCCAGCCTTAGACTCCAAAGCCGCGGCCAGATGTTTCTCGTCGTCCACAAACACCAGATGGTCTTTGCTGGCGGAAGAGATGCTGGCCACGCCGCTCACCGCGGATTGCGGATCGCCGATCAGGCGAGCGCCAACCGCCTCAGCAATCTGCTGTAGCGAGCATTTCATCGCTTTCACTTTATAGCAGGGAGGCTGGTGAAGAAAGCCCGATGCAGATCAGAGATGATCCACCAGGGCCGGAGTGGTGCTGCAAGTGGCCACGCCCTGGCACATCACGAAATTTCCGCTGCCCGGATTGCAGTTGGTCGCGGTCGCGCCGGGCTTCAGATTCCATGTCCCAACGACCACGCCATTGGACAGGGTTCCGATTGTGGTATTGGTGCCGTTGGAGGTGCCGGTTAACTGTCCGGTCAAAGCGAGAACGCTGCCATTGGTGCTGGAATTGACGGTCAGCTTCAGAGTGCCGGTGACCTGGCCTGCATTGCTCGTGGTGAACGACGCAGTTCCGTTTTGGCTTGTGACATTGAGGCCATTGGAAAAGCAACTCGATTGATTAAGGAAGCTGACACCTTGAATGTAGAGCGGCCCGCCGTTGACCACGGAGAAGGTAACGACGAAATTCAGCAGGCTGGCTTCGCCGGTGCCGCCGGTGAGTTGCGCCTCCCAGTTGCCGGTGCTCTGGGTGTTATTCACCGTCGAGTTAATAGGGCTAGTGCCACAGGCGCAAACCGCAAACTCCACAGCGAGCACCATCAGAATGGTCAGCAGCTTCTTCATGTACCTTCCTTGGATTATGGATCTCTATGAGGATAGAGAGATGCAGGCGGGGTCGTCAATGGATGCACGGGGGTGGGGAGCCCGGCTTCCGGGTTCCATTTGCTGATCCCCGGGTGAGGGGCGAACGACTGGAGCCGGATGGGTATAGATTATGGTAGATACCTGTGATATACTTTGGTCTATATCGCTTATGCGGCAAACTGCCAAACTTTTCCGGAACGGCCGGAGCCAAGCCGTCCGCTTGCCTGCGGACTTTCGGTTCCCCGGTTCGGAGGTGTATGTGCGCCGTGATCCGAGGACTGGGGATGTAATCCTGTCAAGGCGCCCCGATTCGTGGCAAGATTTCTTCGATCTGACTGCCACTCTCGATATCCCGGACGATTTTCTGTCGAATCGCCGTGACACGCCACCCCAAAAGCGGAAACTCTTCTAAATGCAGGTTCGCTATTTGCTGGATACAAACATCGCCAGCTATGTGATTACAGGGAAAGTTCCGCACGTCCGAGAACATTTGCGGCGAGTCGAGATGTGGGATGTTGGAATCTCGGCAGTCACGGAAGCGGAATTGCGGTTCGGAGCTGCTCGCAAAACTGAAGCAGCCCGGCTCCAGATAATCGAGGAATTCCTACTGCGGGTCGAAATCTTGCCTTGGGATTCCGCGGCTGCAAAGCAGTACGCGATCCTACGCAACTCTTTGGAGGAATCAGGCACGCCCATGGGCAATCTCGACATGATGATTGCCGCACAGGCGGTGTCGATTGGGGCGACTTTAGTCACGCATGACCGTGTCTTTCAGCGCGTGAAGCATCTGAAAATCGAAGACTGGACTAAGCCGCTCTAGGAAGTTCTGAGCTCTAAAAACAGTTCCTTCCCGGAGATGGTAACGCAGTACGCGGGCGTGGCGCCGGAGGGGCTCACGCGCCGCGTTTCGATTTCAGTTCCGCCAGTAACTGCTCGATGCGGTCTTCTTTTTCCAGCGCGGCGAGGCGATCGTCGAGGTTGTCGGCGGCGATCTCGGATTTGGCCTGGCTGACGGCTTCCGAGTGCGCCACCTTGCGTTTCATGCGATCGAAGGCTGCGGCCTTCGACCCGTCGCCGGAAGCCATGCGGGCATCGCTGGCCTTGCCTACGGCGCGGGCACGGCGGTGCTGCGCGATGAGCACGTCGGCTTTGGCCTGCGCTTCGGCCAGCTTCTGTTCGAGCTGGCGCAGAGCAGTCTTCAGATTTTCGACCTGCGCTTTCTGGTCGGCGACCTGCTGGGTGAAGTTCTCGCTCAGCTCGCGATAGCTTTCGACGCGCTGCAGGGAGGCGCGGGCCAGGTCGTCTTCTTTTTTGTCGACAGCCAATTCGGCCTTGCGCATCCATTCGGCCACTTTTTGTTCGTTCTCCTTTTGCCTTTTCTCGAGCAGGTGCTGGTCGGCGATGGCAATCGCGACCTGGGTTTTGACCTGCAGAAGCTGGTTCTGCATGTCGAGGATGACCTGCTTGATCATCTTTTCGGGATCTTCGGCCTTGTCGATCAGGTCGTTGAGATTGGCCCGGACCAGGGTGGAAACGCGCTCCAGTAATGCCATGGTGAACTCCTTTTCTAGCTTTCAGCTATCAGCTTTCAGGCGCACCCCGCGGGGCGGACTGATCAATGTTTCCTTGACGCATCCGGCGTGCCGGAGAATTTGCCTCGGGCGACGCCGGTTCCGATTAAGAGGCCGGCTACTGCCAGGCCCACCGCCGGCTGGATGCTGAAATAGCCGGTAAGCAGGCCTGCTGCCGCCAGCAGCGCGGTGACTAGCACGATGGCGGCGCCGATTGTTTTGTTCCTTGACATGACTATCTCCTTGCTTCGTGCGCACGGTGGATGGCGGCGCACTCGGGACATTGTGGTTGCTGGCGGCGGAATGTCATCCCAATAGCCATGCCGATGGCTACTCCGACGGCTAGCCAGACGCCGACGTGTCCTGCCATGACTCCAAAAACGGCGCCCAGTACGGCTCCCAGCGCTACTGCTAATCCCGCGGGTTTGCGTTTGCTTTCCATCACTGCACTCCTACAGTGGCTTGCGTTATCCGGCTTTCAACTCTTGCGAAAAACCGGGACGGACGAAATGCGTCCGTCCCTACGTGAGCATTTACGCCTTCGGCAACTCGGGCGGCTTGGGCGTCTTATCGCCGATCTGGCGCACCTTGCCGAGCAGTTCTGACAGCGGCATGCCCGAGAGCGTTTCGAACAACGCCGGCACCTGCGCAGCCATTTTGGTGATGTCGCCGGTGATTTTGTTCATGCCGGACGCATCGCCATTTCCGGTAGAGACAATGGTGATCTTGTCGACGTTGGCCAGCGGAGCCGCCAGCGCCCTCACGATCTCCGGCATGCCCGTGAACAGCTTGTCGATCACGGCTGCCTGGTTGTATTCCTGATAGGCCTCGGCCTTCACGTTCATCGCCTTGGCTTCGGCTTCGCCTTTCTTGAAGATGATTTCGGCTTCGGCCTCGCCCTGCGCTCGAATCGAAGAGGCGTGGCCTTCAGCTTCCGCGATCAAACGCTGCTTTTCGGCGGCGGCGAGGGTTTCGATGCGCTGACGCTCGATCTCAGCCTGCTTCAGCACGGTTGCGATCAGTTCCTTCTCGCGGCGGTTGATTTCCGCCTCCTGCACCTTGACCTGCTGCTCTTTCTCGACCTGCTGCACCTTCACCTGCTCGGCGATAACCTGCTGCTGCATGATGTTGGTCTGAATGTCGTAGGCCTTGTCGGCCTGGGCCTGCTGGCGCTTGGTGACCTCGAGGAATTGGGCTTTCTTGACCTCGAGATCGCGCTGGGCTTCGGCCTGCTTGGCCAGGGAGAGAGTCTCGGCCAGCACGCGCTCCTGATCGGCCTGGGCCTTGGCAACCGCCGATTCCCGCGTAGCCAGCGCCCGCCGGATCGCGGTATCACGGTCGGCTTCCGCGGCAGCCACGTCGGCATCGCGCTTGATGCGCGCCACGTCCGGACGCCCCATGTTGGTGATGTATTCGTTCTTGTCGCGGACTTCCTTGATGGTGAACGAGATGACTTCCAGGCCCATCTTGTTCATGTCATCGGCACAGGTTCCACGCATGCGGTCGGAAACCATTTCCGGCTGCTTGACGATTTCTTCCACCGTGAGCTGGCCGATGATGCCGCGCAGGTGGCCTTCCATCACCAGACGAATCAATCCCTGCCGCTCGTCGTCCGTCTTGGTCAGGAACTGCTCGGACGCAGTCAGGATCGATTCGGTGTCGGACTTTACCTTGATCTGCGCTACGGCTTCTACCGTGACGGCCACGCCCTGCTTGGTGTAGAGATCCTGCTGCGGAGCGACGTCGAACGACATCAGTTCGAGCGAGAGTTCGCGGCAGACCTGCACCATGGGCAGCACGACCGTGCCATGGCCTTTCACGACGCGCGTGCCACCCAGTCCGTAAACGATGAGGGCCTCGTGCGGCCCGGCTTTGCGATAAAGCCTCGCCATGCCATTGATCAGGAACAGCAGAACCATCACGCCAAGACCTACGAAAATCCAAATCACCACTACGTTGGAAACTCCAGAAAACATAACGCCTCCTGTTACAAGTGCAGCGCCAGAAAGTTGTTGTCACGCGAGTCACGGATCGCCGGGGAACGGGCCCACCAACTCGGAATGGGCCGGCCGCGCGTACCAATCAAACTTGACGATCGAGCAATTTACCGCCTCACAAAGTTCCAAGACCTCTAACCACGTGTCACAAAACCGGTCACCTGGTTCAGATCTCGGACGATCCGGTCCGGATCTGAGTGGCCCAGAAAAACTTCGCCGCTTGTCGTCTTGATGTGAACCACCTTGTTTCCCCACACGTATGCGCGGGTGTTGCCCATGGCGCGAATGCCATAGCCCCTCACCAACGACCAGGGCTCAACCGAGTAGCTCACGATGGCTTGCTTCGGAATCGTGCGCAGGGTGAATCCGAGGGTGCGCACTTCGACTCCGTCCCGCAGGAAACGATATTGAAATCCACTGAGCACCAACGCCAGGGCTCCTACTCCAACCACGGCCACGATCACGAAGGCGAAACGCGCTGGCGCCGTCGGATAAAACATCAGCGAAATGGCGGGGACGATCAGAGCGGGGAGAATGAGCAGGCTCCAGATGCGGCCGGAATGCGTTTCTTCCGCCAGCAAATCGCCCTTCCGTGCGTCCGATGCCATACTTAGCTCCTGTTCCTCCGCGTGGCCCGGCGATTGCCGATCCAGGCCGCTTGCAATTACGTTGGCGGTTTACTCCTCGGCCATCTCGCTCCACAGGCGAACGTAGGCAATTCCCTTCTCGTAACGCGTAACCACAACTTCCGTTCCTTTCGGAATCACCACGCCTTCCTCGCTGCGCGCGCCGCAGACCCGGCGTGTTCCCATCTGGGAATAGATCAATTCGCCGGTTCCGCCTTCGCGAATCGGCACCGAAAGCTTTCCCAACACGCCAACCATTTCGAAGTCGGCCGGGTCGAGGCATTCCTGGTCAGACATCAACACCTTGCTGAGAAACAGGAAAATGATGGCGCCGCCGACCAGGCCGCTGAGGATGGATAACAACAATCCAAAGCCAACCCACACGGCGGAAAAGCGGGTCAGCAAATAGCCCGTTCCGCCAAACCAGGCCAGGAATGCGGCCAGCACAGGAGGGTTGAACGGCGAAACACTCACACCGCGTTGCGGATTCGCTCCCGCTCCATGCCCAGCGCTCGGCGATGGCGAGTGTCCGCCCCCTGCCGGAGCATGAGCGACGGGACCGTGCGCCGCCGGCAAGTGGGCGACGTGCCCGTGAAAATGTGGAAGATGCAAGCGGCCAAGGCGCGATCCGCCAAATATGAACGAAAAGAAGCTGAAGCAAAAACCGACCGCGAAACAGATCAAATAAAAATCAGACCAGGTCATCGGATTCGCCTCCCTTCCGCGCCCGAGGCGGGGCGCGGATTGCCGGCCGCAACTTCGGGACGCAACGCCTGGAGCAACCGGTCGGCGAGCCCCGGCGTGTCGAGGATCGCACCCAGCAGCAGGAAACAACGCCGCGTATCTTTTTCGCGCGCGGCCTTGATCAGCACGTTGCTGACATCCGGATCGCTCGCAAACCGCTCCGATCCCTGCAGCAGCCAAACGTCGAGCTGGCCTTCGGTGGTGCGCAAGTCGGAAGTCAGCTCGGTGTGATAGCCCTCCGGGTCATCCACCAGGAATCCAGGATGCACTTTGAAAAACCTGGCCAGCAGAGCGCGGGAGGACTGCGTCATGTGGGGCCGCGACCCGTTTTCGATCTGCGAGAGATAGGACTGGCTGAGCGTGTTCTTCGGCCCGAGTTCTTCCCGGATCGCGCGGACCAGCTCCAACTGCGTGATGGGACGGCCCAGGCCGCGCAGGGAACCTTCGACCTCGCGTAGGTAGCGGATTTTCTCGCCCAGCTTCATCGCCCTGCCTTACATTTCCAAATCTTACTATTTCAAATCGAAATATTTATATTGCAATTTGTAATTTATGTCAAGAAATGTATTTCTAGCCGAATCAGAGACTTGCACAGGCGGTTCAATGATGGAGCCTAATCTGCATAAGAGGGAGAGTCACCTCTCCTCCCCTGCCACAGCAACAGCAACTGTTAGAGGGCGTTATAGCGCAATCCTCAACCCGCGATCTGAGCCGCGTCTCGCTGCTTCAGCTTCTCCAGGATCGCAGGCCCCAGTTGCGAGACACTGCCGGCGCCGAGGGTCAGGATCATGTCGCCGTCTTCCGCCAGAGAAGAAACGGAATCCACCGCGCCGGAAAAGGAGCCGGCATATTCGACGTGCTTGCCGCCGGCTTCTCGGATGCGATGGGCGAGAGCCTCGCCGGTGATGCCTTCGATCGGCTGCTCGCTGGCGGCGTAGATGTCGAGCACGAACAGGGAATCGGCGTCGCCAAAAGCGGTAGTGAATTCTTCCATCAGATCGCGAGTGCGGGTGTAGCGGTGGGGCTGGAAGATGACATGAATTTTGCGGAAGCCGCACTGGCGCGCGGCCGCCAGCGTGGCTTTGATCTCGGTGGGATGATGCCCGTAGTCATCAATGACGCTGACGCCCGAGGCCACGCCGCGCAACTGGAAGCGGCGATCGACGCCGCGGAATTGATCGAGCGCGGTGCGGATCGCGTCCAGGTTGATGTCGAGGCCGACTCCGACGGCGATGGCCGCGGTGGCGTTGAGCACGTTGTGCACGCCGGGGACGTGGAGCGTGAATTCTCCCAGATCTTTTTTCTGAAAAGTGACGCGGAAGCGGCTGTAGGGGCGGGAATCGCCGGCGCCTTTGCGCCTGGTTTCTTCGGGCCGGATCAGGAAATCGGAGCCGCGCCGGGTGCCGTAGGTCACGGTGCGACGCTGGACTTCGGGCAATAACTTGCGCAGCAGCGGATCGTCGTTGCAGGCGACGATCATGCCGTAAAACGGCACGCGGTCCATGAAGTCGAGAAAAGTTTTCTTCACGTCGCGCATGTTGCGGTAGCAATCCATGTGCTCGCGGTCAATATTGGTGACCACCGAAAGGATGGGCGAAAGTTTCAGGAAGGAGCGGTCGCTCTCATCGGCTTCGGCAACCAGGTACTGAGACTTGCCGAGGCGGGCGTTGGATCCCAAGGCGTCGACGCGGCCGCCCACAACGACGGTGGGGTCGAGGCCTCCAGCAGCAAGCACGGCCGCGACCATGGAGGTGGTTGTGGTTTTGCCATGCATGCCGGCGATGGCGATGCCGTATTTCAGGCGCATCAATTCGGACAGCATTTCGGCGCGCTGAATCACCGGGATGTGCAGGTTGTGCGCTTCCGTGACTTCGGGATTGTCGGCGGCAATGGCGGAACTGGTGACGACAACCTCGGCTCCGGCGATGTTTTCGGCGCGATGGCCCTCGAAAATCGCGGCGCCCAGATCAGCCAACCGTTGGGTTACGGCAGAACTTTTCAGGTCGGAGCCGGAAACTTTGTAGCCGAGATTGAGCAGCACCTCGGCGATGCCGCTCATCCCGATGCCGCCGATGCCTACGAAATGGATGCGTTGAATTTTTGCGAACATACGCTAGTTGAGTAATTGGGTGATTTCGTAATTGGGTAATTGATAATTCATTGCAAGGCAGCTACCCGACGATCTGCAAGCGGTTTCTAATTACACAATTACTCAATTTCCTAATTACTCAATTCTCCTCGATTCCTGCGACCCGGGCTGCCATGGCGGCGATGTCCTGCGCGGCGTTGGGGTGGGCCAGTTCCCTGGCCGCGTGGCTCATTGTGCGCAAGCGCGGCGGATCCTGCAGCAGCGCCGCGATGGTCTCGGCCAGCCAGACTCCTTCCAGGTTCGATTCTTCCACAACGACGGCAGCGCCGTGGCGCGCCAGGGCCTCGGCATTGATGCGCTGATGATCGTCGGCCGCGCGCGGAAATGGAACGAATACCGCCGGCTTGCCCGCTGCCGCGATCTCGGCGACGGTGCTCGCCCCCGAACGGCAAACCACCAGATCAGCGCGGGCAAATGCCGCCGGCATGTCTTCGATGAACTTGAATACCTCGGCCGACTCGCCGAGCGCGCTGTAGGCAGCCCGCGCGTCATTATAGTCACGCTCGCCGGTCTGGTGGATGATGCGGATGCCGGGAGCCTCCCTGAGCAACGTGGGCAGGCAGCGGAACATGGCTTGGTTGATGGCGTGCGCGCCCTGGCTTCCCCCAAAAACCAGCACAGTCGGCGTGCCGCCGCGCTTGGGCTGGATTTCGAAAAAGGCATGGCGCACGGGCACACCGGTCACTGCAGCATGGCGAAAATACTTCGCGGTCTCTTCGAAATGCACGGCGGCGCCGGAAACGAAGCGGGCGACCATTCGATTGGCAAATCCCGGCACGACGTTGGGCTCGAAGGCCAGCGTGGGAATGTGCTTGACGACGGCCGAAAGCATGGCCGGCCCGGAAGCATATCCGCCGACGCCAATGACCACGTCGGGAGCGAACTGGTTGAGCATGCGGCCGGCATCCCAAATGGCGCGGGGCAAGTCGAAGGCGGTCTTGAGGCGGGTGGTGAAGCTGACATTTTTCAAGGCTCCGACTCGCACCAACTGCAGGGGATATCCGGCGGCGGGGACCAGACGATTCTCAATGCCACGCGCGGTGCCGATGAACAACACCTCGGCGTTGTAAGTTTTTTTCAACTGATCGGCGATAGCCAGCGCGGGAATCACGTGACCGCCAGTGCCTCCGCCCGCCAGGATTGCGCGCATGCAGTGAATATAAATCAGGGCCACAGATTTACACGGATTACCACGGATAAGGCGCAAGGCAGGAGACCCCAAGAAATCCGCGTGAGTCCCAGGTAAGGCTTTCTTCGCCACTCTGCCCGCGAGGCTTCTTGACGCCTTGCTTGCGGCGTACTAACATATGTTATTACAGAGTTCGGAGGTTTAAGGTCGCATGCTTTCTCTCAAGCTCATGCAGATCGGCAACTCGGTCGGATTCGTTCTTCCCAAAGAAGCCGCGGCTCGCCTTAAGTTAGAAAAAGGGGACGTAGTTTATCTGACCGAGGCTCCTGATGGATACCGCATCACTCCCTATGATCCGGCTTTTGAAAAACAGATGCCTACCGCTGAGCGAATCATGAAAAAGCGCCGCAACGTTCTGCGCGAATTGGCCAGGTAGCGGTGACCTGGGTCTGGGTTGCAGACAGCGTCGTGCTGGCAATTCACGAGGCGCAGTTGGCCGAGCATGGCGGCATCGCAGGAATTCGTGACGAAGGTTTGCTCTCGTCGGCCCTTGCCCGTCCGCAGAATCTGTACGCCTATAGCGAAGCGCCCGATGTAACCGCCTTGGCCGCGGCGTATGCATTCGGCATCGCTCGCAATCATCCCTTCCTCGACGGGAACAAACGGACTGCATTTGTCGTGATGGAGTTGTTCCTCAATCTGAATGGCTGGGTTCTCAATGCCGAAGACAGCGACTGCATCTCGGCCATGCAAGCGCTGGCAGCCGGCGATCTGAGTGAAAAAGCCCTAGCCGCCTGGCTGCGCGAACATATCGAACGCGAATAGCCGAGGCACGCTTCAAACCTCACTCGGCCTGCTTGGTGATATTGAGCAGCACACCCACGCAAGCCAGGGTCACGAACAGGGACGAGCCTCCATACGAGACCAGCGGCAGGGGGATGCCCTTGGTCGGCATCATGCCGAGCACGACGCTGATGTTGATGAAGGCTTGCAGCACGACCATGCAGGTGATGCCCACCGCGAGGTAACGTCCGAAAACGTCTTCGGTGCGCCAGGAGGCGCGCATGCCGCGCCACAAAAAGATGGCGAACAGCGCGACCACAAATACGGAGCCGACCATGCCCAACTCTTCCGCGGTGACGGCAAAGATGAAGTCGGTATGGGGTTCGGGAAGATAGAACAGTTTCTGCTTGCCTTCCATCAGGCCCACGCCGGTGACGCCGCCGGTGCCTACGGCGATCAGCGACTGGATGATGTGGAATCCCGCCCGCTGCCGGTCGGCATAGGGATTGAGGAATGCCAGAATGCGGTCGCGGCGAAAGCTGACGTGAAAAATCAGGAAGTAGAGAGGCAGCAGCGATGCGGCGAACGAGTAGCCGAAGTAGCGCATGCGCATGCCCGCGACAAAGAAGATGCAGGCGGCAATGGCGGCGCAGGCGATGGCCGTACCTAAGTCGGGCTGCAACACGATGAGGCCGAGAAACAGCAGAACGGGCGCGGCGGCCGGCAGCAGCGTGTTGCGGACGTCGTCCATGGTTTTGGTGCGGCTTTCGAGGAAGTACGCAAGAAAAAGAATCAGCACCGGTTTGGCCAGTTCGGAGGGCTGGAAGGAGAATCCTCCGGCGTGGATCCAGCGGTGCGTGTTGTGCGAGCGGTCAAGAAAAAAGACAGAGATCAAGAGCAGGGTGGTCACGCCGATCAGCGAAAAGACCAGCGCGGGATGCTGGTAGCGGCGATAGTCCAGGCGCATGGTGACAACCATGGCGGCCAGTCCGGCAACGGCCCAGATCAACTGCTTGAAGAGGAAGGCGTAGGGAGATCCGAAGCGCTCGCGGGCCATCACGGCGGAAGCGGAAAACACCATCACCAGCCCGACAAATACCAGCAGCATGGTGACGGTAAACAGCCAGCGGTCGACACTCACGCGCTTCGCCATGGGACATTCATTTCACCACGGGCGCGCGCGGAAGGATTGTGGATTGTGGAATTTTGGGGGTTGATTGTCTTGGTTCGGGAACAAGCCAAAGCCCCCCAGATTGGACTAGGAGAGCAATTCAACCACGACCCGTTTTCCCACGAGCGCAGCAGCACGCTGCAAACTCGAGAGTGTAATATCGCATTTCGGATCAAGAATGCGATCTACCTGGGACCGGCTCGTCTTCAGCAGAGCAGCCATGCGGGTCTTGGACATCTTCTTCTTGCGCATAGCCTGGACAAGTTGCCAGGCCACGACTTCTTTCACGGCCTGCGCCTGCGACTCGTCAAATATGCCTTCGGCCTTCAAAAAGTCGTCGATACCTGATCCCATGTTTTTCTTGCTCATTGTTGCAATTCCTTCCGGCGTTGGCGCGCCAAGCCGAGATCATCGGCCGGGGTAGCTCGCGTCTTTTTGATGAACCCATGCAGCGCCACGAGATGTCCTTCGTAAAAACAAATTAAGACCCGAGCGGTACGTTTGCTCGCCAAATCGGTTCGCACTTCCCATAATCCATTTCCCATAGGCCGGCAAAGCGGCATTCCAACTGGCCAGCGCCATTGCGCCCGCAAGAGATCGACTCCGATGGCGTGGCGCTCCTCCGAACGCAATCCCTTAAGCCGTTCTCGAACCGGTTCCTTCCCGGAATTGGAGCGAAAGAACACAAGCGGAACCTTATGCGGGGTTCGCCCTTCGCTCATGTTTTTACATCGTACCATAAAAGGTACGTACCCCGCCTATTCTTTTGAAGTTCCCAGCGTGCGCACGATTTCCTTGAAGGTGTGTCCCCGGTGCTCGTAATTCTTGAACTGGTCGAAGCTCGCGCAGGCGGGGGCGAGCAGGACCACATCTCCTGGTTGGGCGGCAGCAGTGGCTTTGCGGAGGGCGTTTTCGAGGGTTTCGGCGTGGACCACTTCCGGTCCTCCGCCTTTTGAAGAAACGATCTGAGACTCGATCTTGGCGGCCGCGGCGCCGATCGTGTAGACGCGCTTCACGCGCTGGCGCAGCAGATCGTTCAGCACGGTGTAGTCGCTGCCTTTGTCTTTGCCGCCGAGAATGAGGTGGATGTTGGAGGGAAATGACTCCAGCGCCTTGATGGTCGCATCCACGTTGGTCGCCTTGGAGTCGTTGTAGTAGTCCACGCCGCGGATGCTGGCCACGAACTCCAGGCGATGCTCGACAGCCTTAAACTCGCGCACGGCCTGGCGGATCTTGTCGGGGGCGCAGCCCATCAAAACGGCGGCGCACACCGCCGCCAAAACATTTTCCAGATTGTGCGCGCCCTTGAGGGGAATCTCCGAGACCTGGAGGATTTCGCGCTGCGGCGTTCTTGCGTCGCGCGCATCACGGAATACGATATTGCCGTCGCGCACCCACGCGCCTTGCTCCACTTCTTTCTGGCGGCTGAACCAGAAAACCTGCGCATGGGTGCGAGCCGCCATGGCGACGCAGGTAGGATCGTCCGCATTGAGCACGGCAAAATCACTTGCCTGCTGGTTTTCGAAGATGCGGGCTTTCGCGCTGGTGTAAATCTCGAAGGTGCGGTGACGGTCAAGGTGGTCAGGCGTGACGTTCAGCACGACCGCGACTTTCGGACGAAACGATTGAATCGTCTCCAACTGAAAGCTGGAGACTTCGAGCACGATGACTGTGTCCGCTTTAGCGCGCTCGGCGAGCGAGATCGCGGGAGTGCCGATGTTGCCGCCCACGAGAGTCGGAAACCCGCTGGCCGTCATGATCTCGCCGGTAAGGGTCGTGGTGGTGGTTTTGCCGTTCGATCCCGTAATAGCGACAATGGGGCCGGGCAAAAACTGCGCGGCCAGCTCGATTTCGCCGATCACGCTCTCACCCAGAGACCGTGCCTGCACCAGCGGGGGAGCGTCCACCGGAACCCCGGGGCTGACCACGATCAGGTCTTGCCCGCGAAAAGTTCTGTCGCCATGACCGCCGGTTTCGACCGTGATGCCGTGGTCGAGCAGGACGGGAATTTCATTGCGCAGTTCGTCACCGCTCTTGGTATCGGAGACGGAGACCTTGGCCCCATGCTTTTTTAAGAACAGGGCCGAAGCGACTCCGGACTTTCCGAGGCCGACCACCAGCACGCGTTTCCCGTTCAGTTCCATCGCAAATTCATTGTTGATTGATGATTGTTGATTAATGATTGAAAACCTTGTGAACTCCAGTGATTTTCAATCAACAATTAGAAATCAACAATCAAAAATCCCTTTCCACACCATTAGTTCTACCTCAGTTTCAGCGTGGTCAGCGCGAACAGGGCGAAAATCAGCGAGGCGATCCAGAAACGCACGATGATCTTCGATTCCGACCAGCCCAGCAACTCGAAGTGATGATGCAGAGGCGCCATCTTGAAGATGCGCTTCTTGCGAAGTTTGTAGGAGCCGACCTGCAAGATGACCGACAGGGCCTCAATCACGAAGATCCCGCCGATGAAGGGCAGGAGCAGTTCCTGCTTGATGATCACCGCGACGGTGCCGATTGCGCCGCCGAGCGCGAGCGATCCCACATCGCCCATAAATACCTCGGCGGGATGGGCGTTATACCAGAGAAATCCGATGGAGGCTCCGACCATGGCGCCGCAGAAAATCGTCAATTCGGCGACCTGCGGCATGCGCTGCAATTCGAGATAAGTGGCGAAAGTGGCGTGCCCGCTGACGTAGGTGAGCACGGTCAAGGCGCCGGCGGCGATCACGGTGCAGCCGATCGCCAGCCCGTCCAGGCCGTCGGTAAGATTCACGGCGTTGCTCGAAAAGGTGATCAGCAAGGTCACGAAAATCATGAACGGCAGGAACGCCAGGAACCACAGGTGGGGATTGCGCTCCAGGGTACCGACCACCAGGTCGGGATGGAACTGCTTAAAAAAAGGCACGATCAGCTTGGTGGAGTACATGCCATAGGTCTGCATCGCGATCAGCATGGAGGCGATGACCAGGCCGGTGGCGATCTGCAGCCCAAATTTTGCCCGGGCGGTCAGGCCCAGGTTGCGGCGCTGCGTCACCTTGGTGTAGTCGTCGGTGAATCCAATCGCCGCGTACGCGCAGGTGGAGAAAACTGCGATCCAGACGAAGCGGTTGCTGAGGTCGGCCCAGAGCAGCGTGGGAACGACGATGGCAATTACGATGAGTAATCCGCCCATAGTGGGAGTGCCCGCTTTTTTCTGGTGAGCCTTGGGGCCTTCTTCGCGGATGTATTGGCCGATCTGGAAGTCGCGCAAACGCCCGATGACGAGCGGGCCCACGATGAGTGCGGTAAACAGCGCGGTCAGGCTGGCAAAGGCCGTGCGGAAGGTGACGTAACGAAAAATACGGAACGGCGGCACGTAATGTTGCAGTTTGACGAACAACAGCCAATAGAGCAATCAGCCTCCGTGCCAGGATTGAGTAATTGGGAAATTGAGTGATTGAGTAATTGAGTAAACGGATGATTGGGGAAATGAGGGGGGCCCCGATTGTTTTCCCGATTCTCCAATTACTCGATTTCCCAATTACTCAATGATTCGCTTCCACGTGTCCAACGCCTTTTCCAGCTTCACTCCGCGAGACGCTTTCAGCAACACCACGTCACCTGCGCGCGTTTCGCGGGCCAGCCACTCGCCCGCTTCTTCCGGAGTCGCGACGAACTCGGCTCTGATTCCGGCCTGGCGCGCGGCGTCCACCATCGCCTGAGCCAGCCCGCGCACGCCGATGAGGACGTCGATCTTCCTCCCGCCGGCATGGCCTCCCGCGGCGCGATGCATCTGCTCACCCGCCGGACCCAGTTCTAGCATCTCTCCTGCGACCACGATGCGGCGTTGAGCCTTCATGGCAGCCAGCGCGTCAATCATGGCGTGCAGCGCCTTCGGATTGGAATTGTAGCAATCGTTGACGACCGTGATAGTACCCAGTTGGAGGACCTGTCCCCGTTTGTCTGCGGGCGCCAGTGTCGCCAGGGCAGAAATGGCTTCGGAAAGTTTCATGCCGCGCACGAGTGCGACCGCGATTGCAGCTAGCGCGTTCAGCACGTTGTGCTCGCCCACCAGGGGCAGATGGGCGCCCTCTCGTCCGCCGGAAGTCACGACATCGAAACTGGAACCTTCGGCTCCGCAAGAATGAACATTTTCTGCTCTGATATCGGCCGTGTCGGCGGTGCCGTAGGTAATCACCCTGCCTTTGAAGCCGCGGCCGAATTGCGAGACGTACTCATCATCGGCATTGAGCACGGCACAACCGTCGGCCGGAAGCGACTCGATCAGTTCATATTTTGCGCGCGCGATTCCCGCCAGCGAATCGAAAAATTCCAGGTGCACCGGAGCCACGTTGGTGACCACTCCAATCTCCGGCTGCGCGATTTTGGCTAGCGCGCGAATCTCGCCCGCATGCGACATCCCCATCTCGATGACGGCCATATCGTGCTCAGGCTCGAGCTTCAACAGCATGAGCGGCAGGCCGAAATGATTATTGAAGTTGCCCTCGGATTTGAGCACGCGATAGCGAGAACCCAGCACGTGCGCGATGGCTTCCTTGGTGGTGGTCTTTCCTGCCGACCCGGTGACCCCGACGAGAGGCTTGCCCCACACGCGACGCACGGCGGTGGCGAGCGTTTGCAGCGCGACCAGGGTATCGTCGACGGGAAGAAGACGGGTTCTATTGGAAAATCGCCCGAGTTGATGGTTGCGAACGACCGCGGCGGCCGCGCCTTTTTCAAGGGCGGCCTCGACGTAATCGTGGCCATCGAGCCGTTCCCCCTTTACCGCGAAAAAAAGCTCGCCGGGCTTTATGGTGCGGGAGTCGATGCAATAGCCCTGCGCAACCACATCGGCAAGCGGGTTGGGACCGACTGGCGACGGGGCGGAAATAAACTCGGCAATCCGGGAAATTTTCAGCTTCATGCCGAACGCCCCGCGGCGGACGACTGGCAATCGAAACCGCTGGCCTTCAAAACGTCGCGCGCGACCTCGACGTCGTCGAAGGGATGCGAGCCCTCGCGCGTAACCTGCACCTTTTCGTGGCCCTTGCCCGCGAGCAGCACGATATCGCCCGGGCGCGCTTCGCCGATGGCGAGCGCGATCCCTTTGCGCCGGTCGGGTTCGACGCTGTACTTTACCCCGGTTTTCTGAAGTCCAACCAGCGCATCGTTGATGATGGCGCGGGGGTCTTCGCTGCGCGGATTATCCGAGGTGAGCACCACGAAATCGCTGCCGTGTCCGGCGGCTTCGCCCATGAGGGGGCGCTTGGCGCGATCACGATCGCCGCCACAGCCGAACACCGTGATGACCTTCGACGATCCGCCATCGCGGCTGACGAACCCGCGTGCCAGCGCAGTCAGGTTGCGAAGCGCGTCGTCGGTATGAGCGTAGTCGACCACGAGGGTAAAGGGCTGGCCGCAATCGACGCGCTGAAATCGGCCGGGCACATGGGTCAGCGCAGCGATGCCATTGGCCACGGCGTGCGAGCTGCAGCCGCGGGCGGAACAGGCCGCCGCCGCGGCGAGAATGTTGTAGACATTCACGCGACCGATGAGCGGCGAGAACAGGGGAATTTTTTCTCGTTGCGCGGCCAGATCGAAGCGCGTTCCGCGCGGAGTGATTTCCACTTTCTCGGCGTGGAAATCGCCCCGCTCCCATCCGTAGGTCAGAACGATCGAACTGCGCTTGCGGCTGAAGTCAACCAGTTTCGCGCCATACTCGTCGTCGAGGTTGGTGACTGCGGCGCGGGGAGCGTCGGTGCCACAACCCTCGAAAAGCACGCGCTTGGCGGCAAAATATTCGTCCATCGTCTGGTGATAATCGAGATGATCGCGCGTGAGATTGGTAAATACCGCGACGTCAAAGGGCACGCCGTAGATCCGCTGTTGCGCCAGCGCGTGCGAGGAAACTTCCATGACGGCGTCGGTTGCGCCCTGGCCGAGGGCTTCGTTGAACAAACGCGCCAGTTCGAGAGCTTCGGGCGTGGTGTGCGGCGCGGGATAAGTCGCGCCCGCAACGTGATATTCGATAGTTCCAATGAGCGCACTCTTGCGCCCGGCGGCGGTGAGGATCGACTCGACCAGAAACGCCGTCGTGCTCTTACCATTCGTGCCGGTAATTCCGGTGACGGCAATTCTCTCAGCCGGGCGCTTGTAAAAATTCTCACTCACCCGGGCCAAAGCGCGCCGGCCGTGCGGTACCAACGCCCACGCCACCGCTGGCCGAGGATTTTGGGTTGGCGAATCGGTGATGATCGCGACCGCGCCCGCCTGGATGGCTTGATCAATGAAGCGGTTGCCGTCGGAGGTCTCGCCGCGCATGGCCACGAAGGCGCACCCCGGCTGCACGCGCCGCGAGTCGTATTCGACACTGGTAACGTCGGGGTTCCCGCTCTGGCTGAGAACCTCGGCGCCATCCAGAAGACTTTGGAAAGTCATTGCCTGAAATTATAGGGCAGAGAGAAATGCGGAAGGCTGCGGAAGGGCATTTTCCCCCGGCAGGACAATTACCAACGTCATTTTCCCCAGGCGCCGGGGCGCGGGTAAATTAGCTTTATGAGCACCGGAACCGGTTCCTCCAAAGTTCTCTGCGCGCAGTGCGAGCAATCCGAGAGCAACTGCCAGTGCGAGAAATATTGCGTGATGTGCCAGTCCGTGATTGACGTTCGCCTGTGCGAAGACGGCCTGCTGTACTGTGAACCTTGTCGCAGTGCCTGCGATTACAAGGTCGCGAACTAGCGTAGTGTTGGGGGCAGCGGGAGCGGCGGTGTCCGGCAAATCGCATCAGGTATCTCCTTCAGATGGGCTTCATCGTTTCCCTCATAGTCGCAACAATATCGTTTGGCTTAAAATAAGTAGTCGCGTTCCTTGGCGAGCTGCGCGGTTTTGAGGCAGAATAGAACGTTTTCGCTTGGAGCGCTTGCTCTCTCCCCGCTCATCAGGAGACCCCGAATGGCTACGACGATGCACATCAGCGACGTTGCCGAGTTGCTGAGCGAAGGCCGCACGCATTTCAATCTTTCTCCGGGAGCGCTGGTGGAGCACGCCATCCGGCGCAACGAAGCGAAGATGGCGGCCAACGGAGCGATTGTCGGCTACACCAACCGTACCGGCCGGTCTCCCAAAGACAAGTTCATTGTGAAAGATGAAATGACCGCCCACACCGTGAGGTGGGGAGCGGTCAACGCCCCCTTCGAGGCGGAGAAATTTGACGCTCTTTACGCGCGCGTCATGGAGCACCTTCGCGGGCGGGAACTGTACGTACAGGATCTTTTCTGCGGAGCCGACCCCGCCTATCGTCTGCCGGTCCGTATAGTGAACGAATATGCCTGGCACAATCTATTCGTGCGGCAACTGTTCCTGCGCCCCACGCCGGAGGAACTGCGCACGCATCGGCCGGAGTTCACGGTAATCGCGGCGCCGGAGTTCGAAGCCGATCCGCGGCGGGACGGGGTGAACTCAGAAGTCTTCATCATCGTTAATTTCATGCGCCGCACGGTGCTGATCGGGGGAACCTCCTACGCCGGGGAAATGAAGAAATCGATCTTCGGCGTGATGAATTACCTGTTGCCGCCGCGCAATGTCTTCCCCATGCATTGCTCGGCCAACGTCGGACACAACGGGGTGACGGCACTGTTTTTCGGCTTATCGGGCACGGGCAAAACCACGCTCTCAGCCGATCCCTCGCGCGATCTGATCGGCGACGACGAGCACGGCTGGAGCGCCGACGGCATTTTCAATTTTGAAGGCGGATGCTACGCCAAGTGCATCAAGCTGTCGAAACAGAATGAGCCGCAAATCTGGAACGCGCTGCGCTTCGGCTGCGTGCTGGAGAATGTGACCCTGGATTCGCAGACGCGCATTCCCGACTATAACGACGACAGCAAGACCGAGAACACGCGGGCGGCGTATCCGGTGGATTTCATCGACAACGCGGTCATCCCGGGGGTGGGGGGACATCCCAAAAATGTCGTATTCCTGACTGCCGATGCCTTTGGCGTGCTGCCACCGATTTCCAAGCTGAGTCCCGAGCAGGCCATGTATCACTTCTTCTCGGGCTATACGGCCAAAGTCGCAGGGACCGAGGCTGGGGTGAAGGAACCGTCGGCGACCTTCTCGACGTGCTTCGGGTCGCCCTTCTTACCGCTGGCGCCCAAGGTCTATGCCGAAATGCTGGGCCGCCGCCTGCGCGAGCACCACGCGCAATGCTGGCTGGTAAACACCGGCTGGCAAGGCGGACCTTATGGTGTGGGCAAGCGCATGAGCATACCTCACACGCGCGCCATGGTCGATGCGGCGGTCGAAGGCGAACTCATTCGAGAAGAATTCGAGATCGAGCCGACGTTCGGATTCACCATTCCCCGCCACTGCCAGGGAGTTCCGCCGCAGGTGCTGAATCCGCGGAACGCGTGGCCCGATAAAGCCGCCTATGACAAGGCCGCTGAGGAGCTGCGCAACCGCTTTGCCCGGAACTTCGAAAACTTCGACGCGCCCCCGGAAGTGAAAGCGGCGGGACCGAAGGCGCAGAAGTAAATCCATGGTTGATCGTTGATGGTTGATTGAAAACCGACCACCCTTGGCGCCGAGGGTTCTTCAATCAGCCATCAAAAATCATCAATCAACCTTTCCCCTTTAGCACACTCGTCGCATCGCTCATCGCTGCCCACCGACCATTTCCCCCTGACCGCTAGCCGCTGACCCCTGCCCCCTGCTTAAATGAGACTATGTTCGCCCGCAAGATCCGCGTCGAATATGAAAAGAATGGCCGCTGGCTTCCCTGCCCTCTGAAGTGGCTCGATTCTTTTTCCATGCGCAACTTCACCAATGCCAGCGTGTTCGACGACACGCTCCCGGTCGCCGACGGCCAAATGGAGATCGGTTCAGGCGTGCCCATCGAGCAGCTGAGGGATGCGATGGAGGACTGGTTCCGACGCAAAGGTTATCTCCCCAAGGACTCGCACTTGTTACTGGCGGAAAGCTGACCTGCGGCAGAAACTATTTCGCAGTTAGCGGGTTTTCTTGCGGAAGTTGAGGGGAAACCTGTAGCGGGATTTCGCGCAGCAGGGCGGTTTTTTTGACGCGGAACAGGAAATGAACAACCCTGAGGCGCGAATCAGCCTCATAATTTCAGCCGTTTGGCATGGCTCCGAGAGTGGAAGGCGAGTTGCAAACGGCGGATGACGAGGTGCTCGTGAGTTTCAGAATTTTACAATTCCCCGGCGAAGGCACGACCCGCCTGCTCCGTATGCGCGCGATCCCGGAGCACTGGAGCACACCCTCGGGATATTCTCCCGACATTGGCTTCCTGCAAGCGTGGTTTCAGGATGACTCGAACCAGCCTGGCGAGAATCACATTAACTGGGGCGCGGTGTGCGGATTGGCCTTGTCCATCGTAGTCAGCGCAAGTTTTTGGGCCGGGGTGGGCGCGCTGGTCGAACACTTGGTGCATTAAAAAATTTTAGCGAGGTCGAAGAGAAAACGGGACCGGGCGCCAACCAGCGCCGGTCCCGTTTCGTGTTCACCTCAGCTCATAATTGACGCGAACCTCCACCTCCGTAGGCAATGGAGCCGTTCCGCATTTCACAGGGACATATTCCCATTGGCGAACCGCCTCGATCGTGGCTTGGTCCAGACTTGGGCTCACACCTTGAAGTACTCTCACCCTACCCACCTGGCCGTCTGCCGACAGGAAAACGTAAAGGATGACGGTCCCTCGTTGACCGTTGTGCCGGGCGTCCTCCGGATAGTGCGGCGGAACTTTCTTTACCAGGTTTGAGGGCAGTTGTTCGCAGGGAGCGATCTGGACGGCCCCTGGGTCGTGCTCAAAAAGCTGCGGAGAAGTGTCATGTGGAACACTCGGGTCGTCGGCAGTCATGCTCAGAACTTCCCGCCCGGATTCGTTGACATGGATGCTGCGCGGAAAAACCCTGCCTTCAAAGTTGGCATAATCGGAGTATTCAAAATCTGGATACTGGCTCTCGCCTTCGTCGCTGACAAGAACGCCGGATTGGTCAAAGCACACTTGGCGATCCACAACACTGGAGAGACGCAATTCGGCGCATCGCAGCGCCTCACCCTTCTTTTTCCTCTCGCGCACTGACCCAACGGCTTCCTTTGGCAATAGTTCGGGATGGATGAATCTATCAATCGCCAGCGTAATCAAGTACGCCAGGCGTGGTCTGAAATCTAGATTGCGGCTCAGCCAAGCAGAATTCTGATCTCCTACGACGACCTGTGTGAACCCCGGAAATGAGATCTCCCGGCGCCACTTGTTTGGACCGAGCCATACCTCGTCATAGGTTCCGTCCGCCGGTTTGGCCACGATGCCTTGGGTGTGTATGCGCAGGCGAAGATGAAACGGTTTGGCGTCGGCTGCGCGAATGTCTTGGAGAGTAACGGCTTTGGCTAGCAACTCCGCCCCATCCGAGCGCTTGTCCGCAGCGGCAACCGAACAACATCGCAAGACGAACGCAGTGGCAAGTAACATCTGCCCAGAAATGATCAGTAATCGCACGGCACTCCCCCGAAACTACTTCTGGTACTTCAGCAACGACATCACGTCGTATCCTTTCAGCTTGTCGCGGCCTTTCAGGAATTCCAGTTCCACTACAAACCCCAGGCCGGCGATCTTCGCGCCCAATGCTTCCGCCAGCTTCGCCGTCGCCTCGGCCGTGCCTCCGGTGGCCAGCAGGTCGTCCACAATCAGCACGCGCTGGCCTTTCTGGATGGCATCTTTGTGGATCTCCAGCGTGTTGGTGCCGTATTCGAGCGCGTAATCGTATCGCATGCACTCGGCGGGAAGCTTGCCGGGCTTGCGCACGGGGACGAATCCCGCGTTCAAACGGTACGCCAGCGCCGGGGCAAAGATGAAGCCGCGGGCCTCCATCCCCAGAACCAGGTCGATGTCCTGCGAGATGTAGTGTTCCGAGAGCTTATCGATGAGCATGGCGAGGCCGGTCTTGTCTTTGAGCAGGGTGGTGATGTCGTAGAAGAGAATTCCCTGCTTGGGGAAGTCGGGGATTTCGCGGATGAGTTTCTTCAGCTGATCGACGTCTGCGGAGGTAATTGACGGCATCTACCACGCTCCTTCAATGCGGAATGAACTCAGCTCAGCAACCGGACTGGCATCGGAGACTTCTACCGCATCCACACGAGCCGCGCGCGGGCCTTCGCGCAACCGCGAGTGCAGGCCGGAGAGCTGATCGCGGGTTCCCTGGGCCAGCACTTCCACGCTGCCGTCGTGATTGTTGCGCACCCATCCGGCGATACCGAGGATGTGCGCCTCGCGCTCCACGAACCAGCGGAAGCCAACGCCCTGCACGCGCCCGCGCACGAGAAAGCGGCGGGCCAAGGGCGTTTTTTCAGCGGAAGTCATGATTTGGGGAAGGAATTGATGATTGTTGATTGAAAACCAAAAACGTCGGCGCTGTGAGATTTTCAATCAACAATCATCATTCAACAATCGACAATGGCCCTATGCTCTGGACAAATACGCGCCTTCCGACGTGTCCACCTTGATCTTCTCGCCTTCGTTGATGAACGGCGGCACCTGCACGACCAGGCCAGTCTCAGTCTTGGCAGCCTTGGTGACGCTGGAAGCGGTGGCGCTCTTCAATCCCGGCTCGGTCTCGACCACGGTCAGAACCACAGTCTGGGGCAGTTCGATGCCGACCGCTTTACCGTCGAAGAACTCGACCTTGATCTCCAGATTGGGAATGAGGTATTCGACGGCGTCGCCCAGGATTTCCTTGGTCAGGTGAGTCTGCTCGTAGTTGGTCGTGTCCATGAAGTAATAGCTGTCTCCATCGGCGTACAGGAACTGCATTTCGACTTCATCGACGTTGATTTTCTCGATGGGATCGGGCGAGCGGAAGCGGTGCTCGAACATCGCCCCGGTGCGCAGGTTGCGCAGCTTGGCTTGAATGAAAGCGCGCAGGTTGCCGGGTGTGCGGTGTTCCACGCTGAACACGGAGTGCAGATCATTGTTGTGCTTAATGATCATGCCAGGGCGAAGCTGGGTGGCAGGGATCGACATCGGTTCGAAATTCTCCTCTACGATTGCACTGACGCCGGCGGAAGGCGGGCAAGCCACTAGTCCGCCGCCAGCTAAGGGCCAAACCTTTATTTTACACACAGGAGTGTCGGAAAGAAACCTTCCCTCGTCCGAACTCATCGTACACCGAGCGGAACAACAGGTTTCAGATTGCATCCTCCGGCTTGGCAACGGTAGGACTAGAATAGTTGGGTTATTTGGGATATTGAGGAGTTTCGGCGAATATGCCCGAGTCTTTGCGGGCGGAAAAATGAGGTCTTCATCATGAGCAGCGGACGTTATGAATCTTCGCAGGGCGGCAACATCGGAACCGCGATCACATTTCTACTGATTGGCCTGGGTGCCGGAGCGTTGGCCGGGCTCCTGCTCGCGCCCAAAACCGGCAAGCAAATGCGCCGCGACCTGCAACGCGGCTATGAAGACGCCAAAGAAAGCTTCGGAGACTGGGCGGACGACGCCAAAGATCGGGTGCGGGATGTGGGTGATCGCGTCCGCGATGTGGCCAGCCGCGGCGTCGATCTGGCCGAGGAACTGCGCGAACGAACCGAGCCACTGCGCAAGGCAATCCGCAGGAGCTAGACTGCAGGGGTCAGGGGCTCCGGATTAGCGATCAGATTTCCGCGGGAGCTTTGGTCGTCAGACAAACCAAAAGTTGTCCTTAGCAACGGCCACCGGCTTCTGATCCCTGGCTCCTACTTAAAGATCGCGGAGAAAAGTCCTTTCACTCGTCCGAAGAATCCGCGGTGCTGCGGTTTCGGCTTTTCGGGGGCCGGCGACTGCACAACCGCATCCAGATGAACCTGGCGTTGCGGCGAATCGTCCAGCGGCAATTCTGCAGCGGCTGCGACGGGCGCCGGCGGAACAGCGCGATTCTTCGCGGTAAAGACGAAGGGCGCATCCACCTGAACGTGCGGATCGTCGGGCTTGGCCGCCGGCAGCGGCGCGGTCTCCGGCCCATTGGATAAACGAGTTGTCGCGGTTTCCTGCGCGCTCCCGCCGGCGCCGGCCGAACCCAGGCTCACCTTCGACGGCACTTCCGAATCAGGCACAGGCTGCGCAGCCGGAGCGCTGGTCCGCATCACCGGCAGGGGCGGCGGACATCCGCATTCCAGGGGAACATCCGTGTCGACTTTGTCGATTTGTCCCAGGTGAAAGACAACCTGTTGGGCGGGCCTCACCTGATAGATTCGGCCGCCGATCAATGCCGAGACGATCGCCGAAGACGTGTTTCCTTTCAGCGCCCGCACGCAGGTATTGCCATGCGAGTCGGCACTGATGGCGTAATGAAACTCTCCCGGGCCAGCAAACATGATGCGGAAGTCGGGGGTGAGCACGGCATCCGCCGAGACCCCCAGCGAGTAGTGGGTTTCGATCGCTCCCGTGCTCATGCCGAACATCAGGTCGCGCTTGCTGGGCGACGGAGTCACTGAAACCGTGGTGCCGGGGCACACGCGCAGTTCGCCTCCTCGCGGAAGATGCAGGATCGTCGTATCGGAGCCGGCAGTGACCGACGATCCCGCGCCGATGCGGGTGCCCGACATTGCCATCGAGCCTGAGCCTGCCGTCACCGGCACCACCGATGCGTCTTTGGTCAGAGCGAAACCGGTCGCCGTTGCGGGCTGCAACGGCTTCTTGCCCGCATTCTCATCTTCCGGAGGCTTGAGGCGCACCATCAAGCGTTTGCCTGCGCTATCCCAGGAATGTCCGTAGGGTGCGAGCAGATCGAGCACGATGCGGGTCACGGGCGGATTATTACGGAACTGGTTGACCCGGATGGCGAGGATATTTTCTTTCTGGATTTCGATCCGCTTCTGCGTCAGTCCCAGCCGCGAGTTGGGCAGATCGATAACCAGCCGCGGTGGCGAATCCAGGGTCTGAATCTCGGGGATGACCGCGCCAGTGGAAAGAATCTCCACCGCCGGCACGCCCTTCTCATGCACGATGCGGACACTCGTGATTACTCGCGGAGGGCCGAAATTCTGCGCTGCCGTTTCGACGATCAGCGCCAAGACGAGAGCGCACACAAATTGGATTCGACTTCCCCGCACACCGCTCCTCGCTGGAGGCTATGCAGGAAACATATCAGGGGTCAGGGGTCGGGGGCTAGGGGTCAGGAAGCAGTGGCCAACGGCTCTAGCCTGCATTCAGGCTTCGGGCAGGAACTCGTACTCGTCGATGACGGCCGCGACGGTGACTTTGCCGTTGGTACTGGCGTCTTCCACGCGCACGACGCGGCCTTTGCAATGCACGCGGATGCTTTCCGTGAGGGTAATCTCGGGTGGAAGGGTGAGCGTGAATCCGATCGGCGAGCCCTGCGCAATCGCGGAATCCACGTAAAAGCAGATGCCCCGTGCACTGACGTCGCGAATCTGCGCGGGCTCGTTGGAATTCTGTGCCGTCTGATTGCGGTTTACCGTAACCGGCACGCGAAGGGGAAACCTACGTGCCGCCCTTTTTTCATGCTGGGGCTCAGCCATGCCTGCTCCAAGTTGCGCTTAAAAGTTATGATGAACACCAAGAGGATGCGCTGTAAGCGTCCTGCGGTCAATACCACCGTCGGGCGAACGCGTAGCCCATTCGTGGGTCAGGGGTCAGGCGGCAAGGGGTCAGCCCTTCTCCTGACCCTGGTGTAATCTGATACGCAGGAGTTAGCAGCTTGGTATTTGTCCTCGATAACTACGACTCGTTCACTTATAACCTGGTGCAGTATCTGGGGGAGCTGGGTGCGAAGGTGGAAGTTCGCCGCAACGACCAGGTCACGGTAGAAGAAATCGAAGCGATGCGGCCCGAGCGGATCGTGGTCTCTCCCGGCCCTTGCACGCCGCATGAAGCAGGCATCAGCATCGAACTCATTCTTCACTTCGCGGGAAGAACTCCGGTGCTCGGCGTATGCCTCGGACACCAGGCGATCGGGGAAGCCTTCGGCGGACGCGTGGTACGTGCTCCGCATCTTATGCATGGCAAAACCAGCCCCGTGATGCACGACAATAAGACCGTGTTTCAAGGGCTACCCATGCCCATGACGGCGACGCGCTACCACTCGCTGATTGTGGAAGAAAAAGATCTGCCCGAAGAATTAGAAATAAGCGCCTGGACCACCGAAAAAGACGGCACCCGCACCATCATGGGCCTGCGTCATCGCCGCTACCCCGTCGAGGGCGTGCAGTTCCACCCGGAAAGCGTGCTCACGGATGCTGGCAAAAAACTGATAGAAAATTTTCTGAATATCTGACCAGCTCTCATTTCCCATTGTGGCATTCCCACAGCCCAATAGTGATTCGCATCACAGCGCCGTTCACCTTGCTCCCACCCCTATGCATTTATGGAAAACTCTACACCTCTTCCGGTTCAGTCCTATTGTGACCTGATCGCGTGGCGAAAGGCGATGGAATTGGCGCGCGAAATCTACCGCCGTACTGAGCTTTTTCCTCGGGTAGAAATCTATGGCCTTATCGCACAACTAAGGGGGGCAGCGGTCTCCACCCCCAGCAAAATTGCCGGAGGCCACGAGCGCACGGATTACCGGCAGTTTCTTGCGCACGCCTTGGGTTCTCTGATGGAGATCGAGACGCAGATTCTGCTCGCCGCAGATCTCGGGTACCTCGAAGAAACGAAGGCTGAAACCCTTCTGCAACGTACGGCGGAACTAGCGAAAATCCTTCATGGGCTGCTGCGATCCTTGCAGATGAGGGTGAGAACCAACTAGTCGCGAATCCCTGATCCCTACTCCTACTCCCGATTCCTGGCTAACTCGACCGCGCGCAGCACCGCCTGCGCTTTATTCATCGACTCTTGAAACTCCGTGGCGGGATCGGAATCCGCCACAATCCCCGCCCCCGCTTGCAGATAAGCCTGTTTTCCCTGCATTAACATTGTCCGAATGCCAATGCAGGAATCCAGGTTCCCCGCAAAATCCGCATACAACACCGATCCGCCATAAACCCCACGGCGCGTCGGTTCCAATTCCTCGATGATCTGCATCGCGCGCACTTTGGGCGCGCCACTGAGAGTTCCTGCCGGGAAACATGCCGCAAACGCGTCGAGCGCGTCGAGGTCTTTGCGCAGCGTGCCTTCCAATGCCGAGACCAGATGCATGACGTGCGAATACCGCTCGACATACATCAAATCTTTCACCTTGACCGATCCATACTCGCTCACCCGACCCAGATCGTTGCGGCCCAGATCGACCAGCATGACGTGCTCGGCGCGCTCTTTCTCGTCGCTGCGCATGGCCTGCTCCAGGCGCGCATCTTCGGCCTCGTCGCGGCCCCGTGGATGCGTCCCCGCAATGGGACGATACTCGAGCTTGCGTCCCGTCACGCGGACCAGCATCTCCGGGGACGATCCAAGAATGTGGGTGTCGCCGTTGCGCAAGAAGTAAAGATAGGGCGACGGATTGACCTGCCGCAGAGACCGGTACAAATCGAAAGGCGCAACTTCGGGCACGAAGTCCAGCCGCTGGGAAAGCACGACCTGAAAGATGTCGCCCGCCGCAATGTATTGCTTGCAGCGCTCCACGCCGCGCAGAAAATCCGCTCGGCGCGTGCCGGCGTGCACGTTCAGCTTGCCCGGTTTTGCCTTTGACGATTTACGCCATAACGCCGAACTCAGGCCGGAAGCAAGTTTTCGCTCGATGGCCGCAATATCCCGCAATGCGCGCTCGTAGGCAGCGCGGGGAGCCTCGCGCACAACGTCTGCCGCCGCCACAATGTGGATCTGGTGGCGCAGGTGATCGAAGGCCAGCAGCCGGTCAAAGAACATCAACTCGGCATCCGGAAGCCCCAGATCGTCTTTTGCGTGATTCCCGATTTTTTCCAACTGCCGGACAACGTCATACGCAAAATATCCCACCGCCCCTGCCGTGAACGGAGGCAACCCCGCAAAAGTTGCCGGGCGATGGTCGCGCAACAACTGCTTCATGACCGCAAAGATGCTCTCTTGAACCGTCTCGTGCCGCCGCCCGCGCTCAATCTCCACCGAGCCGTTGCGGGCGCGCACCCGCATATAAGGCCGCGCCCCCAGAAACGTGTAGCGCCCGATCTGCTCGCCGCGCTCGATCGACTCCAGCAAAAACGCGTGCGACTCTTTC
>DASYYT010000177.1:0-18585 GCA_035949755.1 Candidatus Sulfotelmatobacter sp. | reverse complement strand
TACACGATCCCGGTCGCCGGCGGCGAGGAGACCAGGCTCACGATCGCCAAAGGTCTCGATGACGGCCCCGAATACTCTCCCGACGGAAATTACATTTACTTCAACTCCGAACGCACCGGGCACATGCAAATCTGGCGCATGAAACCCGACGGCAGCGAGCAGGAACAAGTGTTCAGCGACGCCCGGAACAACTGGTTCCCGCACATCTCCCCCGACGGCCAATGGATGGTGTTCCTCACCTACGAGTCCGATGTGATCGGACATCCCGAGAATAAGGACGTCATGCTGCGCCTGATGTCGCTGGCGGACAAAAAGGTCACGGTACTGGCCAAGTTGTTTGGCGGGCAGGGCACGATCAACGTGCCGTCGTGGTCCCCCGATAGCAAGCAGTTGGCATTTGTGAGTTACATGTTGATTCCGGCCGCCGACACTGCACCCTAGCTGGCAAAGGGGACGCAGATGCAGAAAATACTGCGACAGTTGGTCAAAATTTTCGCGCCAAGAGTCTTGATTCGTTACCCTGCTTGAACAATCGTAATCTGCCCCTGCCGTAAAATTCGCATCAGAATAGTCCGATGCGGACTGCTCTAAAAAACCTGCTGCTGGCCGCTTTCTGTGGTTTAGCTCTGTGTGCCTCCTGGGCGCAGCAGGAGCAAACCCCAGACTCCGGAGCCTTGCAGGAAGTTGCCGCGGGAAACCATCAACGCGAGAGCGACCGCATCTTGAATCAAGACGATCGGCTCTCGGTCATCGCGGCTGCGCTCGATCCCAAGGTGCGTCGCCATGCCAACCCCGACTGTTCACACCTGGTTCATGCCATCTACGAAAAGGCCGGCTTCCCGTACACCTACGCGAGCTCCCGCGATCTCTACAACGGCGTGGGAGGCTTCCAAAGAGTCAACCAACCCGAGCCTGGCGATCTTGTGGTTTGGCGCGGGCACGTTGGGATTGTCGTCCAGCCGTCACGTCACATCTTCTTCAGCTTCATGAGCCGGGGACCGGGAATTGCCGATTACGAATCTCGTTATTGGAAGCACCGAGGTCACGCTCGCTTCTACCGCTATATCAAGTATGATCCCTGTCCTGGCTGCCCGCTGCCGGTCAGTGCCAAGCGATAAACCTTGCTCCAGTCGATCTGCTCCAGCTTGAAAAGGCACAGAAGCCACATCCCAAATCCTATGTGGACCTCCGTGCCCTCTGTGGTGAGCGGTTAAACCAGCGTGTACTTTCCCCGCTCGATCATCTTCGACGCGATCTCTTGCCGTAGTTCGATCGTGTTGAAGGGCTCATACTTCGCCAACCGCCGCAGGATTGCCAACTGCGTGCGCAGCATATCGCCATCAGCCACCGCCGCGATTACCTTGCGTGCGGCAGACTCGACCTTCTCCATGGCCTGCGAGAGATAAACGCGCGTCATCCGAATGGGCAGTGCCGCCCCTTCTTCGCCCTTGCTGGCCACCATCTTCTGCGCGCGAAGCACCGCCGACTCCATCGCGTAGATTTCGATCGTCATGTCGGCGATCGCGCCCATGACTTCCTGCTGATCCTGGATCGCCTGCATGTATTTCTGCGTAGCCGCGCCCGCCGCGAACAATCCCAGCTTCTTCGCCTGCGCCACCAATTTGCGCTCTTCCGCCAGCGGCCCTTCCATCTCTTCCGCCCCTGTTGGCCCGGAGAGCACTTCATCCATCAGTTTCTTAATCGCAGGCATGAGCGCCAGCTGCCCGGTCATCGCGCGCTTCAGCAGAAAGCCCGTGATGATCAGGCGGTTGATTTCATTCGTACCTTCGAAGATGCGGTTGATGCGGGCATCGCGGTAGGCTCGCTCCGCTGGATACTCCTCCACGAAGCCGTACCCCGCGTAAATCTGCACCGTCTCGTCGACGATGTAATCGATCATCTCCGAACCCCATACCTTGATGATCGAGCACTCCACCGCGTACTCCTCGATGGCCTTCAGGGTTTGCTTCGCGGCATCAGCGGCCGACTTATCGACATCACTCAAAGCCGCATCCATCATGGCCACCGTGCGATACACCAGCGATTCGCCGACAAAAAGCAGCGTTGCCATGTTGGCAATCTTCTCGCGTACGAGTCCAAAATCGGCAATGACTTTGTTGAACGCCTTCCGTTGCTTGGCATAACCGATCGCGTTTTCCAGGGATACGCGCCCCCCGCCCACGCACATCGCGCCAAGTTTGAAGCGGCCGATATTCAGAATGTTGAAAGCGATGAGGTGTCCTTTGCCGACGTCGCCAAGCAAATTCTCCACCGGCACCTTGCAGTCGTTCAAAATAATCGGGCAGGTGGACGATCCCCTAATTCCCATCTTGTGCTCTTCCGCTCCGACCGAGAATCCCGGGAATCCTCGTTCCACCAGAAACGCCGTGAATTTTTCTCCATCCACCTTTGCGAAAACAGTGAACAGATCGGCAAAGCCGGCGTTGGTGATCCACATCTTCTCGCCGTTGAGGATGTAGTGCTTGCCATCGGGAGAGAGCACGGCGCGCGTGCGGCAATTCATCGCGTCGGACCCGGACGTTGACTCCGATAATGCATAGGCTCCGACAATTTCCCCCGCCCCTAACCGCGGCAGGTATTTTTTCTTCTGTTCTTCGGTGCCGAAATAAACAATGGGTAGAGTGCCGATGCCGGTGTGCCCGCCCCAAGTCGTCGCGAATCCCGCGTACTTGGCGATGTGGTCAGCGATCACTGCGGCCGTGACCTTGTCCATCTCCAGCCCGCCGTACGCCTCGGGAATCTCAGCCGAACTCAGGCCCAGTTCGCCCGCTTTCTTGAGCAGCTCGCGGGTGACTGAAAAATCCTTGTGCTCGATCTTTTCAACATTGGGAATGATTTCGTTGAGGGCAAATTCTTCCGTGGTTTGTCCTATGAGTTGGTGCTGTTCGCTGAAATCTTCCGGCGTGAATACTTCGTCGGGCTGCCTCGATTCCAGCAAGAAACTTCCGCCGAAGATCTTCGTTTTCGGAACTGCTGTAGTAGCCATATTTGTCCCTCTGTCTAAGAAGCAGTCCGCCGCCCTGGGAAGGGAAGCGGGTGCAAAGCAATTCTAATGCTGAAGGGAGGGGAATGGTAGGTGAGCAGAAATGTGCGTGATTGCCGTCACGGGGAAGCCTTCAGACCCTTTCCTTCGTGTCCTTTGTAGTTAAAGGTTTGGGTTTACCCGCCAATTTGTCCCGTTCACAAAACGCTTAAGGCCGTCCTTGAGATGGACAACATTGAAATTGATCAGGAGTGCAATCGATTTTCCGCTCAGCTTTAGATATGAGATCACTTGCGCCCAATGAACGGGCGAAATTCCTTCCACGGATTTGACTTCAACAATGACCAGATCCTCGACCAATAAATCCAGCCGATACCCGAGCTCCAGCTTCACCCCGCGGTAAATGACCGGCAGTCCGACCTCTGCGTGGGACCTTACGCCTGATTGTCGGAGTTCATGTTGCAAGCATGCTTTGTAAGCGCTCTCTAACAGCCCCGGGCCGAGTTCAGAGTGGACCTTCATCGCGGCCGAAATCACCGCGTGGCTCACTTCTTGTGCACTCAGCCGATGAAATGATGCAGTGGCCATAAGCACCCCGCGCTAGAGATACTGGCTCGGGCTACTCCAGTCGATGATCCGAATCACAGCACGAGGAAAAATATCCGAAAAAGAACCAAATCGGGAACCACGAAGGACGCGAAGGTACACGAAGGAAACCTATTCCATCACGCGCTTTTCCTTCGTGAACCTTCGTGTCCTTCGTGGTTTACGTTCTTAGGCGTTCTAGAAGATTTCCGCCGCGCTCATGCCTCCGCCCACGCACATGGTGACCATGCCGTAGCGCCCGTTGCAACAGGAGGAAAAATATCCAGAAGAAAGCGGGAACCAGAAAGGACGCGACGGAGACCAATTCCATCACGCGCTTTCCTTCGTGAACCTTCGCGCCCTTCGTGGTTTACGTTTTTAGACGTTCTAGAAGATTCCCGCCGTGCTCATGCCTCCGCCCACGCACATGGTGACCATGCCGTAGCGCCCGTTGCAACAGGAGGAAAAATATCCAGAAAAAAGCGGGAACCAGGAAGGACGCGAAGGCACACGAAGGAAACCTCACGCGCTTTTCCTTCGTGAACCTTCGTGTCCTTCGTGGTTTACGTTCTTAGGCGTTCTCGAAGATGCCGGCTGCGCCCATCCCGCCACCCACGCACATCGTGACCATGCCGTAGCGCCCGTTACGACGCTTCAGTTCTTGAATGACGCTCGCGGTCAGCTTTGCCCCGGTGCATCCCAAAGGATGTCCCAACGCAATTGCCCCGCCATTGGGATTGACTTTCGACGGATCCAGTCCCGCTTCCTTGATCACGGCCAGCGACTGCGCCGCGAAAGCTTCATTCAATTCGATGACATCGATATCAGACAGCTTGAGCCCCGCCATTTTCAGCGCCTTTGGAATCGCGAACACCGGGCCCAGGCCCATCTCTTCCGGCTTGTATCCCGCCGTAGCGAAGGCGACGTACCGCGCCAGCGGCTTGATGCCGAGTGCTTTTGCCCGCTCTGCCGACATGACCACCGCCGCTGCTGCTCCATCGGACATCTGCGACGAATTTCCGGCGGTCACCGAACCCTTCAAATGAAAAGCTGGCTTGAGCGCGTGCAACGCTTCGAGCGAAGTGTCCGCACGCGGCCCCTCGTCCACTTTGAAAACAATGTCGTGTCGCTTCGGCTTCGAGCCATTGGGAGCGCTGAAACTCACCGGCACCGGCACTACTTCATCGTCGAACTTTCCCGCCTGAATCGCCGCAATCGCTTTTTGATGGCTATGCAACGAGAATTCATCCGCTGCCTCGCGCGTGATGCCAAAGCGATGGCCCACGCGCTCCGCGGTCAGTCCCATGGAAAGGTAAGCGTCAGGATAGTGATCCACCAGCCAGGGATTAGGCGACACTTTGTGGCCGCCCATCGGAATCATCGACATCGACTCCGTCCCTCCCGCAACGATTACCTCGGCCCCACCGCTCATGATGCGCTCCGCCGCCATGGCGATGGCCTGCAATCCCGACGAACAGAAGCGATTGATGGTCAGCGCTGATACTTCCACGGGTAATCCCGCGCGCAACGACGCGATCCGGGCCACGTTCATCCCCTGTTCCGCTTCAGGCATGGCGCATCCCACAATCACATCTTCAATTTCCCTGGCCTCCAGTTGCGGCACGCGCGCCAGTGCGCCATGGATCGCTACCGCCGCCAATTCGTCCGGACGGGTCGCTCGCAGCGTACCCTTGAAGGCGCGCCCCACAGGTGTACGTACTGATGAAGCGATGATGACTTCACGCATAATCGTCTCCCGAACTGCTATCGGTTAGATGCTTGTCGTCCGCGGCGGCATCAACCCTCACCCCTCATTTTGCCGGCGCGAAGAAATAATAATCAGCCGTGTATTTACTTTTGCTCTCCGTATCCTTGCGGGCCTCGTCACAAACATCGTTGCCCGGCTTGCCGCCATGCGTGTGCACGCGCTGAATCTTAGTCACATCGGCGAGTACGCCCTTTTTCGCGTTGTTCACTACATCGAGCAATAACCACGGAACCGAATCCGGATCGAGCGATTCCACCTGCGCCACCGGCTTGCCCGTCACTTCACTGCCGTCTTTCAGTTTCCATGTCGGACCGGCAACATGTTGCCCGATCACTTTATCCTTGCGATCTTTCAACTCCGCTTCAGGGCCCTTCAAGGTCCACTCGAATTTTCCGTCCGCGACCGCCTGGCAGGTGTAGATCTGCGACCCAGAGGCGTGGACGAACAGCACAGGCTCCAAGCCGGAAGGCACGGAAATTGCGTCTGGCACGTCGGGGGCGGATTCCTTGGCGGGAGCATCCTTTTGCGCAAGGGCGATGTCGAATCCGACGATCATGAAAATCGCAGAAAACGTGAGACTAGCGATTGCCTTGCCGATTCTTCGCATAAATTGAGTCAGTGCCGCGTGCCCTGCCGGACAAATGCGCCGCCGGCATGTCACACGGTGATGTATTCGGTGGTCGCACTGGGTTCTGGAACCGGATCGCCATGCTCGCGCAGACCCTCGAGATGAAAATCAACTGCTTCGCGAATCAGTCCGCCTGCTTGAGAATATTGTTCAATGTCCCAGGAGGAATGTCCAGTGACGGATGACCTGCAACGGTGACTGTCCCTGGCTTCGAAGGGTGATGAAACTGTCGGTGACTGCCCTTTGTCCGAGCCAGGCGCCAGCCGTCTTGCTCTACGTTTAATTACTTCACGAACCTTCATGCTCGCTTTCAGCGCGAATATCTCAAATCATCGACAATAAGTTCGATTGCCTAGTTCCTCAGCGTCTTCCCCGTTTTCAACGTGTACTGAATCCTTTCCTGCGTTTTCTTTTCTCCGCACAGCGACTTGAAGGCCTCGCGCTCCAGATCGAGGATGTACTGCTCGCTCACTGGCATCCCCGGCGTAATGTTGCCGCCGCACAGCACTTCCGCGATTTTGCCTCCCAGCTTCACCTCGTAGTCGGTGACGTAGTCAGCCTGCCGCATCAAGTGCACGCCCATCTTGAGCGTCGCCAGCAGATTTTCTCCCGGCGCAGGGATGTCGGTGCGCGGCAGGGGCGGCTCATATCCCGCCCGCGCCAGCTCCAAAGCCCGAGCCTTTGCGTCCGACAGCACTCGTTCGCGATTCATCGTGATGCGATCCGAATTCGACAAAAATCCCAACCCCTGCGCTTCGTGCGCGGACGTGGCGACTTTGGCCGTCGCGATGGTCTCGAAGGCTTTCTTGATGGCTTCCAGCATTTCGACCGAACCCGCTAAAGCTTCCGCCGAAGTTTTTCCGCGTGATGCGGTCGCCGTATCCACCGCGCGCAACAGCATCTCTTTGCAGCCGCCGCCCCCCGGCAACAGTCCCACGCCGACTTCCACGAGCCCGGTATAAAGCTCGGCATGCGGCTGGCGTGCTGCAGCGTGCAGCGAAATTTCCGTGCCACCGCCCAGGCACAGACCGAACGGTGCAGACACGACCGGCTTTGGAGAAAACTTGATGGCGTGGGTCATGCCTTGGAATTGACGAATTGCAAGATCTACATCGTCCCACTCTTCTTCCTGGACGCTCATCAGCAGCAGCATCAGATTCGCGCCCACGGAAAAATTGGCCGCATCGTTGGTGATGACGAAGGCGTCGAAGCCATCGCCGGGGCCGCCAGGCTTGAGCGTTTGCGCAATCAGGCTGATGATGTCGGCTCCCAGCGAGTTCATCTTGGAGTGAAATTCCAGGCAGCCCACGCCATCGCCGAGATCTACCAATGATGCGCCTGAATTCTTCTTCACCACCCCGTTCGATTTCTTCGCGACCGTGACCGACCAGACTCCTGGCGGAGCTTGAACCGGTTCCCAGTTGGTGGTCCCCAATTCCCAATACTTCTTGCCTGATGGCGACTTCGGATCGTCCAGATACCACGTCTTCTGTCCCGCTGCCAGCAGGCTTTCAACGTTGGGGGCGACCGGCTTGCCTTCTTTCTTCATGCGAGCAACCGTGGCCTCGACTCCGGCGGCGTCCCACAACTCAAATGGCCCCAGATCCCAATTGAAGCCCAAGCGCATGGCACGATCGATTTCCACCACGGAATCCGAAATCTCCGGCATCCGGTTCGCGCAGTACGTCCACAGATCGGAGAGCGCAGCCCACAGAAACGCGCCGGCCTTGTCGCCCTTTTGCGGACCGCTGCCGTTCAGCCCCAGTAACGAACGCAGCCGCGTGCCGGTGTCCTCGATATTCTTCGCCATATCCAGCGCGGCGAACTTCGGCTTCTGTCGCGGATGATATTCCAGCGTCTTCCAATCCAAAGCGAGCCGTTCCTCTTCCTTGCCGTCCGTGCTCTTCCCTTTTTTGTAAAAACCGCCCTTAGTCTTGTCCCCCAGCCATTTCTTTTGCAGCATCTGCGAGAAGAAGTCGGGCAGCCGCAGATCGCTGCGTTCGTCATGCACGTTCGTGGTCATGTTGCCGACCACGTGCCCTAGGATGTCGAGGCCGACTAGGTCGATGGTTCGGAACGTCGCTGATTTCGGCCATCCCACCGCTTGTCCGGTCAGCGCATCGACTTCTTCGATCGTCAGCCCCATCTCCTGCATCAGCCGCATGACATTCAATACGGAAAATGTGCCGATCCGGTTGCCGATAAAATTCGGAGTATCCTTCGCGAGCACCACGCCCTTACCCAGCCGCACGTCACAGAAGTGCGCGATGGCATCGATAGCTGCCCGGTCCGCATCCAGTGTCGGAATGATCTCCAGCAGCCGCATGTAGCGCGGCGGATTGAAAAAATGCGTTCCAAACCAGACCATGCGGAAGTCGTCCGAAAATCCTTCCGCAATCTTGCCCACCGGCAGCCCGCTGGTATTGGTGGTCACAATCGTTCCTGGCCTGCGCACTGCCTCCACTTTGCGCAGCAGGCTGCGCTTGATCTCCAGATTTTCGACGACCGCTTCAATGACCCAATCGACCTCTCCCAGTTTCTTCAGATCGTCTTCGAAATTTCCTACCGTTACCAGCCGTGCCAATGACGGCTCCATGAATGCCGCCGGTTTAGATTTTTTCGCCGCGTCGAGCCCCGCCGCAGCGATCTTGTTTCTCGCGGGAACATCCGCATCCGGCGGAACGATATCCAGCAGATAGCTCGGCACGCCGGCGTTGGCAAAATGTGCCGCAATGCGCGCGCCCATGGTTCCGGCGCCAAGGACCGCAACTTTATTAATGCGCTTCATCTTCAGGCCTCGAAATGAAACCTCCGTCGAAACTCCCGGAGGATGGAAGGGTTACCTAGACTCTCAAGGATCGGAAATGACATGGCGATCGTCCCCGACGGGGACGGATGAACTGGCAATGGTAATCCCATCGTGGGAAATTTTGCTATGGCCCCGCTCACACCTCCGCATGCGACATCAAATACTCCAATGCCTGTTTGGCCATCTGCTTTTCGCCCCGGTAGGCGAGCAGTTTCGGCGCATCCTCCAGGCGCGCCCATTTTGCCCGCGCCACCTCAATCCGCATCTCCTCGGAGACATCGTCGATCCGCCCCGATTCGTACCGCAGCAAATAAAAGCTGACGATCTTGAACACCCGCTCTCCATCTCCCCACGACCGCATGTAAACGTATTTGATGTCCGCCAGTTTCGTTATCAGGGCTGCTGTGATCCCGGTTTCCTCCCGCACCTCGCGCAGAGCAGCCTCCAGCGCCTTTTCTCCGGGGTCGACAAGTCCTTTCGGCAGGCAGAGAATGGTCTTGGCTTTGGACCGCACAGTCCGTTTCCGCGGGACGGTCGTCGTCCCGGGATTGTCCGCAGCCGCAGGAAGTTCAATTACCGCCATCCACCACACCCCATCTTTGCGGCGGACCACTACCCCTCCGGCTGAAATCTCCCGTACCATACTGTCCGCAACTTATCAGGAATACAGGAAATTCGCATCCCGCCCTGCAGCCCCGAACGTAACTATTACCGTCACCGGGGACTTCCACCATGGTAACCGCGTATGGCCCGTTCGTGCTCTGCAGCCTCCCGGCGAATTATGGCATCTTATTTATCAAGTAACGCTTCAGCAGTTCGGCCCGAGCGTCACTGGTAAGTGGGGTTCGCTGTGAATAGTTTGGGCAAGATTATTCGCTCGGTGCAAGCCTTCGGACGGGAATGGTCCCGCCGCCCCGATCCTATTGTTGCTTCTCGCACTCCTTCCATCGGAATCGCTTTGGGCGGCGGCTTTGCCCGCGGCATCGCCCACGTCGGCATTCTGAAAGTTCTCGAGCAGGAAAATATTCCCATCTCCATCATCACCGGCACCAGTGTTGGCGCGCTCATCGGTGCTTGTTATTGCAGTGGGGTCACGCCCGCGGAGTTGGAGAATGTCGCCCGCAATACCCGCTTCACCACCTTTGCCCGCTGGACTCTCTCGCGGTACGGTTTTGCTTCGAACGATCGCATGATTTCCTTTCTCACGCGCACTTTGAAGTGTGAAACGTTTGAGAACCTGCGCATTCCTCTTGGCGTAACCGCCACCGACTTCAATACCGGCGAGGGCGTCGTTTTTCGTTCCGGTTCAGTCATTGACCCCGTGCGCGCCAGCTGTGCTTATCCCGGAATGTTCCTTCCAGTCGAGATCGCGGGCCGTCATTTCATCGACGGCATGTTGTCTTATCCGGTGCCTTCGCGCCCCGCCCGCGAGATGGGCGCCGATCGCGTGATTGCCGTTCATCTGAAGGGAACCTGGGCCAACGGTGCGCCGCCGCGGCACTTGTTTGATGTGATTGGACAATCCTTCGCCATCGCTCAGGACGCGATGTCCAGCCTGTGGCGCGAGGCCGCAGACCTCGTCATCGAGCCCGATGTTGCCGGTTACGCCTATGATGATTTCAAGCGTTCCCCTGACTTGATCCGCGTCGGGGAAGCGGCGATCCGGGCCGTGCTGCCTGAAATCCGCAAGTGGCTCACGCCTCCCGCCGATGCGACTTATCCTGCTGCGGAACGCCGCGGTGCACCGCGAGTCGCTCCCATGCCCGCCGATTAGGCCCCCGCAGCTGCCTCTAATTTTTCAGCTTCCTCCTGGATCCGCTTCCACGCGTTCTCGACATGCGTGGCCTTCGTATTCGTCTGGCCTACGCACAGCCGCAGCGTCAGCTTCCCCTGCAACTTCGTGTGCGTCAGGAACAGATCTCCGCTGCGGTTCAGTCGGTCCATGAGGGCCTGATTGGCCGCATCTCCGCTCTTGAGGCGGAAGCAAATCAGGTTCAGCGGGGCCGGCGCAGCCAACTCGAACCGCTTATCTTGGCGAACCCACTCCGCAAACTCCTGCGCCAGCCGCACATGCTCGCGGATATGATGCCGCAGGCCCTCCACTCCGTAGTGCCGGATTACAAACCACAATTTCAGCGACCGGAACCGCCGCCCCAGCTGAATGTGCCAGTCGCGGTAGTCGATGACTGCTCCCGACTCGGTCGCTTGATTCCGCAAGTATTCCGGCAGAATGCTCAGCGTCTCAATCAGCGCCTTACGGTCTGCAACCCAGAAGCAGTTGCAGTCGAAGTTGGTGAACATCCACTTGTGCGGATTGAAGTTGTAGCTGTCGGCAAGTTCGACGCCATTTTGCAGATGCCGGAATTCAGGGCAGAGCATCGCTGTGCCCGACATCGCCGCATCCACGTGCAGCCACAAACCATACTTTCTGCACAACTCCCCGACCGCGCCAATCGGGTCCATGGCGTTGGACGAGGTAGTACCCACCGTCGCGCATACGAATCCAGGCTTCAGCCCTGCACTGCGGTCGGCTTCGATCTGGCGCGCCAGGGCGTCCGGCCGCATCGCAAAATTGTGATCCACATCGATAAGCCTGAGGTTGTCCGTGCCAATCCCCGCGATCATTGCCGCTTTTTGCAACGAGGAATGAGTCTGCGTCGAAACGTAAGCCACCAGCCGCCCGTCACATCCTTTCTTGTTGCTCACGCCGCCAGTAGCGCGCTCACGCGCCGCCAGCAGTGCGCACAGCGCCGCGCTCGAAGCCGTATCTTGAATCACGCCCCCGCCGCTGCTTGACGACCGGAACTTCTCCGGCAATCCCAGCATGCCCACCAGCCAGTCCATAACATGCGTCTCCAATTCCGTGCACGCGGGGCTGGTCGACCACAGCATTCCCTGCACTCCTAGCCCGGACGAAACCAGGTCCCCAAGTATGCCCGGCCCTGAAGCGTTGCAAGGAAAATAAGCGAAAAAGTTCGGCGATTGCCAGTGCGTCACACCCGGTAAAATCAGCGATTCAACATCCTTCAGCAATCTTTCGAAAGCCTCTCCCTGCGCCGGAGGATTCGCAGGCAGCGAAGCGCGAATCTGACCCGGCTTGACCGGTGAGAGCACGGGGAATGATTCAACGCGCGATTGATAGTCGGCGATCCAGTCCACCACGGCATGGCCGTAGCGCCTGAATTCGTCGGGTGTCATGTGGAAAGATTTTTCATCGGACACGGGAACCTCGGAGTAGAACAGCAAATCGTATCAGAGGAAATCCTCTGTGTTCCCTGTGTCCTCTGTGGTGAATGCCTTTTTACTGTAGTTGCCCGAAATAAACCCGCGTCTTGTAATCAAATGAGACGTGTCCCTGTCGCGAATGCTGGTCGAAGATTTGCCGTAACTGGCTCAGCATCGGCGCATGCTTTTCATGTCCCGGACCCGGCGCATACGAAGACGAAAGCAGCCTTCCCTCCAGTCCGGGGTAGTCGAATTCCTGTCGCATGGCGAAGATACGTTCCTGATACGGCGCAGGATCGAAGAATTCATTGACCGCGTCGGTGGTCCGCTCATGCCGAACCTGCTCGTAATCCGTTCCGAATGCCAACAGCAAGTGCTCATACTCGCGCAGAAAAGCCGTTTCATCGATGATCCGCTCATTCCACAAAAGCACCAGCCATCCCCGGCGTTGCAAAATTCTCAAGAACTCCTGCCGCGCCGCCTTGCGGTCGAACCAATGTGCCGCCTGCGCCGCCGTTACGAAATCCACGCTCGCATCCGGCAGAGTCGTAGCCTCCGCTGCCCCATTCACGCTGATGAACTTGGGGAAGCCCGCCAGCAGCCGCTCTCCCGCCTTTCGCATCTCGGCATTAGGTTCGATTCCAAAGACGGGATTCCCATTTTCCAGCAGCATCCGCGTCCAAATCCCCGTGCCCGAGGCCATGTCCGCTACCACGTGCGTCGGTTCCAGGCCGCATTCACTTCGCAGAACATTCAGAGCTTCGGGCGGATATCCCGGGCGGTAACGGACATAGTTTTCAACGCGATCAGAAAAACGGCTGGTAGCATTCGAAGCTGGCATAAAGGCTCGCAACCTGGCAAGATTTTTCACCTTGCCAGAAAACGATTCTAACGGCAGGATAGAGTAGTTGTCCCTCCCCGCCGGGATGCAGGGTTTCTCTCTGCCGGACTTCGCCCCAATGAGCGAATCCGATCCGGCCCGCAGCCTCGAAACACTATGCGCGTAGTGATCAAAGTCGGCACCAGTCTCATTGCCCCAGGCGGCCAAATTGACATTAACCTGCTCCGCGGCATCGTGGACCAGTTCGATCTCAACCACAACGAATATCTCATCGTCACCTCCGGCGCGATCGCCGCCGGCATGTCGGGACTCGCATTGCGGAAACGTCCCACCGGCGTCCCGGGCATGCAGGCCTGCGCGGCCGTCGGCCAGAGCAAGCTGATGCATACCTACGAGCGCTTGTTCTTCGGTAAGAAGGTGGTCGCGCAGTTGCTGCTCTCCAGCGACGACTTCACTTCACCGGTCCGCTATCGCAATCTCCAGAACGCGCTGGCGGAGTTGCTCGCGCTTGGCACCGTGCCCATCGTGAACGAAAATGACAGCGTGTCCGTGCGCGAGATCGAAGGGGCATTCGGCGACAACGATGAGTTGAGCTCGCTATTGGCAACCGCCGTCAAAGCCGACTGGCTGCTGCTGCTGACCAACGTGGACGGATTCCTGGTGCCCAACGGACGCAAGAAACCCCGTTTGCAGCGGGTCATTCGCAAGCTGACGCCCGCGCTCGAAGCCCAGTGCAACGGGAAAAGCTCGCTTGGCCGCGGCGGCATGATCTCCAAGCTCCGGGCTGCGAAACTGGCCAGCGAAGGCGGCGTTCACGTTGCCATCGTGAATGGACGTCATCCTCAAGCCATTACACTGGGAATCGCGCGTAAGATTGGAACGTACTTTCCGCCCGCGAAGGTTAGCTGATGTCCGCCACTCTCACCACCACCGCATCCACCCAGGAGAAGTTATTGCGGGCCCGCGCCGCTTCGGTAGCTCTTGCGCTGTTTTCCACGGCGGACAAAAATCGCCTGCTGCTGGCCATCGCCGACGCCATCGAAACCAATGAACCCACTATCTTGCGGGCCAACCAGCAGGACATCGAAACCTCGGGTCTCGAAGGCGCGATGCGCGACCGCCTGCAACTCACTCCCGCCCGGATCAAAGAGATGGCGCAGGGCGTGCGCGAAGTCGCCTCCCTGCCTGATCCCATCGGCGAAACTCTGGCTCAGTGGACCAAGTCCAATGGCCTCCACATCCGCAAACTGCGCGTGCCGCTGGGAGTCGTTGGCATCATTTACGAGTCGCGCCCCAACGTCACTGTGGACACTGCGGTATTGGCCCTCAAGACCGGCAATGCCATCGTTCTCCGCGGCGGCAAAGAAGCGGCGCGCAGTAATCAGCGCCTCGCCGAAATCATGGCAGCGGTTCCCGGCGTTCCCGAGGGAGCCATCGAGCTACTCGATGCCAGCACTCGCCAGTCCGTGCACGATCTGATCAAAGCGCGCGGATTGGTCGACGTCATCATTCCCCGCGGCGGCGCAGGACTCATCACCTTCGTCACCGAAAATTCAGTCGTCCCGGTCATCGAGACCGGAGCCGGGAATTGCCACATTTTTGTCGACCAATCTGCCGACTTGGATATGGCCGACCGCATCGTCATCAATGCCAAGACGCAGCGTCCCTCGGTTTGCAATGCCGCCGAGAAACTGCTTGTCCACGAACGCATCGCGGCCCAATACATTCCACGCATTGCGAAGAAATTGCTGGACGCGGGGGTCGAACTGCGTGGCGACGGCAAAGCCCGCACCTTGGCCGCAGGCCTTCCCGTCGCGATGGCCGGTGAGCAGGATTGGTACGAAGAATATCTGCGTCTCTGCCTGGCCATTGCCGTGGTCGCCAACGTCGATGAGGCCGTCTCCCACATCAATAAATATTCGACTAAGCACTCCGACTCCATCGTCACCAGCGACGAAACGAATGCCCGCAAATTCCTCCGCGGCGTCGACTCTGCCGCCGTTTATTGGAACGCCTCCACGCGCTTCACCGACGGGGCCGAATTCGGATTCGGCGCGGAGATGGGCATCAGCACCCAGAAACTACATTGCCGTGGCCCATTCGCCTTAGCCGAACTCACTTCCTCGAAATACGAAATCGTGGGAACGGGGCAGGTAAGGTAAGACCGCTTAATCTAGTCTCTCTGACGCGATCACCGCCAAACCGGAACCCGCATCAGCTCAAAATGATGGTCGTAGGTCCAAATTTCGAGTCCATGGCGGAGAGCCAGGGCCGCGACGGTCGCATCGACTAACGTAATTCGTTGGTCCGGAAAATTTCGAACCGTGATTACAGCCCGCCCGTAGTCCTCCGAATCCGGGTTGATGAAAGACGTTCCGGCTAACAGTGAGATCCACTTGTGCGCCGCCGCAACCCCCAACCGATACAGCACGAGAGAGTAGGCCTCCAACAGTATCGGATACGCAATCACAACACTGCGCCGCTCTCTGTCCAGCCTTTGTAGCTCCCGCCGTGCGTCAAGATGATGCTCGTCACCCTCATCGACTGCGGCGTATAAGGGACCGGCGTCCGCTAGAACCGCGGCTGTCATTTCTTCAGGCCCGTCAGGTAAAGATCATGGTTCACACTGACATCGCTGCGGCCGCTATTTCCCAGCGGCTCAAGTTTCAATGGCCGGTAGGTTTGAAAAAATCCCCGTTCTCGCAAATACTCTCGCAACGCCGCTTGAATGACGGCTGTGAACGCAGGAGGCACATTTTGCGCGCGCGTGTACTCCTCCACCGCGTCCGCAAGATCATCGGGCAAAGTCACTGTGGCTCGCTTCATAAAAGCGATTGTAGCACCAATTGGTGAATGTGGTGAAGCTGGTGTTTATGGCAAACAAAAGGCGAATCTTGGCGGCCATGCGCCCCCATCTGGCGACTGTGCTACCGTACTAACTTTCACGACTCCTATGCGGACTGTCTCAATTGCGCTCCTTTGTTCCTCCATTTTGTTTCTCAATGCCTTCTCGCTTCCGGCAGCTCCGCCAGCAGCATCCACTTCCACCATCTTCGGCTTCCGCGACTCGGCAGCAGAATCCGCGATCGAATCGCGCTTCCTTTCCGTCCCCGACCCAAAACTTGCCGAGGATGAACTTCGCACTCTGACCAAAGCCCCGCACGTCGCCGGAACCGTGGAAGACAAAGCAACCGCCGACTACGTCGCGCAGAAGTTCCGTGAAGCCGGCCTCGACACCGAAATTGTCGAGTACAAAGTCTGGATGAACTATCCCGCCGAAATCAGCGTGGATTTGACCGCGCCCGCCGGCGTCGAGATGCACGGTCCCACGCGCGAGCACGTCGATCACGATCCCTATCAGGATGACCCGCGTGTGATCACGCCCTTCAGCGGCATGTCGCCTTCTGGAGACGTCGAAGCCGAAGTCGTCTACGCCAATTACGGCACTCCTGAGGATTTCGAAAAACTTGACCAGATGAAAATAGATGTGCGCGGCAAGCTGGTTCTGGTGCGTTACGGCCAGAATTTCCGCGGAGTGAAAGTGTTTCTCGCCCAGGAACATGGGGCTGCCGGAGTGATCCTCTACTCCGATCCCGCCGATGATGGGTGGCGGCGCGGCGACAAGTATCCCAAGGGTCCCTGGCGGCCTGACACCGGAGTGCAGCGCGGATCGGTAGGATACATGTTCGAGTTTCCCGGCGACCCAACCACTCCCGGAGTCGCCTCGGTTCCATCCCTGCCTCAATCGAAGCGCATCTCTCCTGAGCAGTCGGCGCAGCTTCCGAAGATTCCAGTCACGCCGCTTTCCTATCACGATGCCTGGCCCATCCTGCAGAATCTTGGCGGTCCCGATTCCCCGCGCGAATGGCAAGGGTCTTTGCCGTTCACCTACCACGTTGGTCCCGGACCAGCGCGCGTGAAGATGCATCTCAAGCAGGATTATCAATTCCGCGTCCTCTGGGACGTGATTGGCCGCGTGCAAGGCAGCGACTCACCCGACCAATGGGTTGTTGTAGGCAATCATCGCGACGCGTGGGTCTACGGCGCGGTCGATCCCAACAGCGGCACGGCGGCCATGCTCGAAGCCGTGCATGGCATCGGAGAGTTGCTGAAGACGGGATGGAAGCCCAAACGCACGCTCGTATTCGGAAGCTGGGACGGCGAGGAAGAAGGCCTCATGGGTTCGACGGAGTGGGTCGAGCAGCATGACGCCGACTTGCGGAATTCTCCCGCCTACTTCAATGTTGACGTCGCCGTCTCGGGTACGAAGTTCGGCGCTTCTGCGGTTCCCAGCCTGAAACAGTTCCTGCGCGACGTGACCAAAATTGTCCCCAGCCCGAAAGGCGGGACCGTCTACGAGCAGTGGCAAAAGGCCTCGCAACCAAGCGCGCCTTCAACCCAGTCGCCCACCGAAGCGATTGGAGACAGTCGGCGCACTCCCGTCGCGCAAGTGAAAGCCGATGTCCCGGTCGGAGATTTGGGCAGCGGTTCCGACTACACCGCCTTTCTGCAGCATCTCGGCGTTCCTTCTTCCGATATGAGTTCCAGCGGTCCGTACGGCGTTTACCATTCTGTGTTCGACGATTTCACCTGGTTCACCAAATTCGCCGACCCGGATTTCGTCTATGAGCAGCAGATGGCGCGCATTCTCGGCCTGGAAGCCGTGCGCATGGCGGACGCCGACATTCTGCCCTATGACTATGAAGAGTACGGCAAGGAAATCGTCGCCTACCTGGACGCGGCACAGAAACGATCTCAAGACAAGTTCGGCGAGCGGGTACTGGACTTCAGCGCGGTGACTGCGGCCGCGCACCACTTCCAGTCGGCCGGCGCCAAGATGCTGGCAAAGCAGAAGGGCGCTCCGCACGATGCGGCGCGCCTCAACCAGGCGTTGTTGGATGCGGAGCGCGCCCTGTTATTGCCGCAAGGTTTGCCCCATCGACCCTGGTATCGCCATGCCATTTACGCGCCCGGGGAATATACAGGTTATGCCGCGGTCGTGATTCCCGGCGTAAACGAAGCTCTGGACAAGGGCGACAGCGACCGCGCGCGCCAGCAGTTGGCGTTGCTAACCGCTGCCCTCGAGCGAGCGTCTAAAGTGCTGGAACGATACCGCTAGACCGGCAGCGCCTCATTTTCCCGGAACTTTCTTCACTCTGGCGCGTATCCATCACCAGGTGAGGTTTCTGCCTCAGAGGTGTGTCATGCCTGAAACCGACTGGCTTCGAATGGCGTTGCTCCGCAGGACAGTTCTGGTTTTGCTCTCCCTGGTGCTGTTGTGTGCTGTTCCGTTCTCCTTTTCAGACGATTTCAACTATGAAGAGACTCATCACGACTCTCGCGATTTCGTGTCTGGAGGTTACGTGCATGTCCGCATGAGCGTGGGCGATATGCACATCAAGCGCGGCGATTCCACCAAGATCAGGCTGGAATACACGGTGAAGTCGCATCGCGAGAAGAACCTCAAAGCGGCCACGGTGGACTTTGAAGTGAAGGGCAACAATGCCACGATCGAATTCCACGCGCCTTCGGGCGGCAACACGCAATTCGACGTCGAACTCGAAGTGCCGCAGAACACGAACCTCGACGTGCACGAAAAGGTTGGCGATCTCACCGTCGACAGTATTGAAGGCGACAAGGATCTGAGCTTAGGAGTTGGCGATATTCGAGTGGCGAGCGGTCCTTCGGGGTATCGGGTAGTGCATGCGAGTTCCGGGATTGGGGA
>DASYYT010000176.1:0-1875 GCA_035949755.1 Candidatus Sulfotelmatobacter sp. | reverse complement strand
CTGCTGGATGCGAATCCCTTAGACGACATTCGCAACACGCAGAAGATCGCGGGAGTCGTTGCCAACGGCCGCTACTTCTCACGCGCGGATTTGGACAAGATGCTGGCGGGAGTGGAGGCAGCGGCGAAGGCGAAATGAGCAGCGCGTTTGTCATGCTAAGCGGGTTCGAAGTATCGCCAGTGATGGCGGACCCTATGCGGGTAGGGATGCTTCGACTCCGCTGAGCATGACAGGTCACCTTGGAAACTGGGGACGCGGCGTCGCCCGGGCGAGCGCAAGGATGGTTCCGGCGTAGAGCAGCGTGTCGAAGAAATAATTGAGGCCTTCGACCTTGACATCGGTGCTGGGGTCGAGCAACGACGCGATCAGGATCGGACCATACACCAACAGGACCAGCAGGAAAATCCAGCTGCCGAGATAGGTTGCCGCCACCGGAACCTTTTTGTTCAGCAGAATGGCGGCGCCTGCAACCAGAAGAATTGCCCCGGTCAGATAGCTAATCAAGTGGGGCGCTGGAATCCAGGCAGGCATGAGTTTCTCCAGAGGAACGCCCGGGACATTGATGGGATAAAGAAAGTGCTCGACTCCGTAAAACATCGCGGCTGGGCCGATCACGACGCGGCCCACGGTGATGAGCTTGCTCCCTGCCTGCGAGCGCCCAGCCTGCATTGCACCGCCTGCAAGAACCCAGCCGCCGGCGCCGAACGACATCTCGCGGCATAACAGCACCCAGGAAATCCGGTTGTGCACGTTGGCCAGCGTGCCAGGGAGGTCCATCATGGCCACAAAGAGAAACATCATGATCCCGAAGAGCAAGCCGGACCATTGCACCTGCACCTTGGTTGCGATGCTCAATGAGGCGGCCAGCAGGCCGGCGCCGACAAGATAGGTCCAGAACAGAGGCCAAGGCATAAACTTCGGCACGATCTGCATGATGCCCTGGGCGGCGGAGAAATGCTCCGCCCCGAAGACCGCGAGCGGCGCGGCGAAACACAGATCAGCAAGGGCGACGACCTTGGCGGGGCCGCGAGCGTTGGCGACGTCGCGCTTGGCCGCCCACAGGCCAATCAGTAATAGGGCGACGCCGGCGGCGCACATCGACGTTGCGGTGCGCGAGAACTCAAAGAATGTGGCGAGGATAGTTGCGTGCATGGACTTCCCGATTCGGGACCGCGGATCAAATTTTACAGCGAAAATTGCGCTGAGGTCGCATTTGCGGCTTTACGCTTTACGCAGGGCCCGTGGTGTAATCGGTAGCATATCTGCCTGTCAAGCTCGAAGGTGCGGGTTCGAATCCCGTCGGGTCCACAGCGTTCCCTGGTTTGGTAGGGAATCTGATGGGGAGTCTCCGACAGGCAGACTCCTCAAGTAACCTTGACTTCTGCCTCACACATTTCAATAATCGTATTGAGCTTGACAGGCTGATGTGCTAACCCCGAGTGGAAGTTGCGCTCGGGGTTTCACTTTTTGTCCCACAGCAGCTTAGCCCTTCCCGCCCTGCTTCTTCTCAACCTTGGCCCACGTATCTTTCAGCGCTACCGTGCGGTTGAATACCGGCGCTCCCGGCTTCGAATCAGGATCGGCGCAGAAATATCCCAGGCGCTCGAACTGATAACGGCTGCCTGGCGCTGCGTCGGCCAGCGACGGTTCGAGCTTCGCGTGCGGGATTATTTCCAGCGAGTTCGGATTCAGGTAGTCCAGAACGTCCTCGCCTTCTTCCACGTCAGCGAGATTTTCTTTGGTGAACAGGTGTTCGTAGACGCGCACCTCGGCATCGACCGCGTGCTGCGCGCTGACCCAGTGAATCGTGGACTTCACCTTCCGGCCGTCGGGCGCGTTGCCGCCGCGCGTCGCAGGATCGTAGGTGCAGTGCAC
>DASYYT010000175.1:0-12063 GCA_035949755.1 Candidatus Sulfotelmatobacter sp. | reverse complement strand
TCGCCTCGATGCAAAATGCGATGTGCTCATCCAGATCCACGCCCAGATCTTTGGCGCCATTGATAATGTCGTCGCGATTCACTTTCCGCGCGAAGGCTTTGTCCTTCATCCTTTTTCGCACCGATTTCACATCCACTTCGCACAGCGACTTCCCCGGCTTGATCAATGCGACAGCGGTAATGAACCCGGCAACCTCGTCGCAGGCGAAGAGAGCCTTCTCCATGGGCGTATCGCGGCTGACGCCGGAATACTCGGCGTGGCTCATGATGGCACGGCGAATCTCGTCGGAGTATCCGCGCTCCTTCAGGATCTCGTTGCCTTTGTAGGGATGCTCTTCGGGCGTGGGCCAGCGCTCGTAGTCGAAGTCGTGGATGAGGCCGACGACGCTCCAGAGATTTTCGGCGTCGGGAGATCCGTCGCCGAATTTTTTGGAGCAGGCGCGCATGCAGGCCTCGACGGCGAGGGCGTGCTTGCGCAGGCTCTCGGATTGGGTGAACTCGGTTAGGAGTGCCCAGGCTTGGTCTCGCGTTGTAATTTGAATTCTCCCTCTGGCGAACTTAGGCTGAAGTGGATGGAATAGCAATATGAAACTACTTTTTACATCGTCATCGCATGCAAGAGCGAAAACAGCGCTAGCCATCCCGACATGAGTAAGACAGTTCCGCAGATCTTTCGCGAGTGACCCCGCCCTAAGGCAATCAAACCGGCGACAATGCTACTCAACGCGAGGAGCAGGATGTAGGAATCTAGCTTATATTCGGGCAACGCTGTCCATGGTGTTGAAGACGGGACGCATGTGAAATACACCAAGTAGACTGTGCCACAAGCGCCGGACATTGCCGCGGCGGTAAAAAGAGTAAGAGCTACCAGTGAAGCGAGTTTCGGACGTGTCGCGTGGCGGTTCATATGCACGAGTACCCAACACCAGCCCGCGGCTATGACGGGGACAAGACAAATGACCCACGACACCGCTGGCATCGAGTAATCCCAGCAGGGTTTAGGTGACCCGGGTGCCATTTCTAGTAAACATATATGAACTTGGGGGCCTGGCCCATCTTTTCAGACAAAAATCGCTACAGGGGTTGCCCCACCCTTCCCGCGTTCTTTGCGGGAGGGTGGGGTTTCACGAGGATGGACACGCCAAGCCGTTCCCGTTTGCGGGCCGTCCATTGCGATTCAATCTCCACGACACCTTCCGCTCCCGTCGCGTAATGAACGAAACTGCTCCAAGACCAGTCCTCGGGCCGGGATACCAGTCCACGTTTCACGGGATTGCGATGGATATATCGTAACTTCTCGATACGCTTCGACTCGCTCCACACCGGAAAATCATAATAGCGGACTTGCCAAAAGCGAGGGAGATCATTCCTTCCCAGCTTGTGCGAGGTGATCTGCTTGAGCATCTGCAGCGCCACGGAAAGCTGTTTACGTTCCGGCTCGCCGATGAGTAAGTGAACGTGCTCGGGCATGATCACGTAACCGGCAATCGCGCATCCGTACCAGCTCCTCACTCGTTCCAGTTCTTGCTCGAAAAGGTGCCGCGCGGCGGGGGAGTCGAGCAACTTCATCCGTCCGTAGCAGCTGAAGGTGATGAAGTGGAGGCACCCTTGTTGCTGGTAACGAACTGGCTTCATGAATTGGATTTTAGTTCCACGTTGTCGCGGAGGTGTCGGAGCCGACAGAAAATCGAGCAATCGATTTCCCGAATTGGAAAACCCGCGCCTTGCGCTTCGGTGTCTGGAGATCCCACCCTCCCGCAAAAAACGCGGGAAGGGTGGGGCAACCCACTTCGGGGATGAACCCGGTTAGTAAACACCACACCCTATGGAGATCAATCCTGCGGCTTCCCTGTTAACTGCGGGGTTTCGTCGGCTTTCTGACCGTGCTATTGAAGGTGCCACGTTTCCTGTGCATTTTTCTGTTGACTTCCACAGGCGGGATGCCGCAGATTGACTTTGCGAACAGGAACTCGGCCCCCAAGTTATTCCTGGGATTCGCTTTAGGCTGTAAGGAGTTGCTAGCTCTGGCACTCCCACAACCCGATGGCCACGACTCTTGCCCCGGTCGATTCAAGGGAAGTCGTACGCTGTGATCACTGCCTGTTAGTTCAATTCCGCACATCCAACAACAATTGCCGACGCTGCCACGCGTCTCTGGACGAGGAACCCGAGCCCGAACCGATTGAGGTCGCGCCACCGGTGATGATGCCGATGCCCGGCGCCGGCCGCGGCCATCTCAATCTGGCGACCTCAATCCGCTCGCTGCGCTTGCGCAACGGGCTCAGCCAGCGGCAATTGGCAGGCCGGATGGCGGTGCCGCGCACTTACGTTTCAAAAATCGAAAACGAGAAGGCCACGCCCACGCTGTCTTCGCTGGAACGGCTGGCGCGCGCACTGGAGGTCACCGTGCCCGAATTGCTCAGCGGCGGAGAACGCAGCCGCCAGGAAGAAATCTGCGAATTGATGAAAGATCAATTTATTTCCGAACTCCTGCCCTTCGTTTCGCAACTAAACGGGATGCAGATGTCCAGCATCCTGACCCAGGTGCGGGACATGACGGTAAGGCCGAGGAGGAGCGCGTAAAGACCAAAGTTTCACGCTTCAAGGTTTCAACGTTTCGTGCCGATAGAGTTTTGTTCAGCAATTTCAGCGACTTTTATCCGGGCAACCAGCCAACACTAAGCCGGGACCAGCAATGGTTCCGGCTTTTTATAGTTCTATGCGGGACAGTCTTCGGCTGTCCGTTTGCTATTTTTCATGTGGGGACAGCCGCCCTCGGCTGTCCGTTGTCGTTGTTTATGTGGGGACAGCCGCCCTCGGCTGTCCGGCGGAGCGAAGCTCCGCGGCCTGAATCCGATCCATATCGATCAGCATCTATCCAGCATGAATCTCGAAGAGCCTGGAAATGTGTGGGCCCTTGTGGGGAATTCCCCGCCAGCCGAATTGGCTGGACATGACTCCCACGGGACAAAAGTAAACGACAGCGCCTCCGATGCTTCCCTGCTCGATGCGTACTCCAACGCTGTAACCAGCGCCGTGGAGCGGATTCGGCCCTCGGTGGCGCACATCGAGGTGCACCAGGCCGCCGGGCCGGCGCGCTCGGGCGAACCTCGCGAACGCCAGGGCGGTGGATCGGGATTTGTGTTCACCCCCGATGGCTTGATCCTCACCAACAGCCATGTCGTGCATCAGGCGGTGCGCATTGCCGTGACCCTGTCGGATGGGCGCCACATGCCGGCCACTTTGATTGGGGACGATCCGGCCAGCGATCTGGCGGTCATCCGTGTGGATGAGCCCGGCTTGGTCGCGGCCGAGTTCGGCGATTCGCAAAGATTGCGGGTGGGGCAGGTTGCCATCGCCATTGGCGCTCCTTACGGATTTCAGTCGACGGTGACGGCGGGCGTAGTGAGCGCGCTGGGCCGGTCGCTGCGCTCCTACTCGGGACGCTTGATTGACGATGTAATCCAGACCGATGCTTCGCTGAACCCGGGAAATTCGGGCGGACCGTTAGTCGATTCGGCGGGGCGGGTGATCGGCGTCAATACCGCGACGATCCTGCCGGCCCAGGGCATTTGCTTCGCCATCGGAATCAACACGGCTAAATTTGTGGCCAGCCGCCTGCTGCGCGATGGACGCATCCGCCGCAGCTATGTAGGCATCTCGGGCCAGACCGTCCCTGTCCATCGCCGCGTGGTGCGGTTTTACGATCTGCCGAACCAGACCGGGGCACTGGTGTTGTCGGTCGAAGAAAATAGCCCGGCAAAACGTGCGGGGTTGCGCGAGGGGGATATCATCGTGGCCCTCGAAGGCCAGCCTGTAGCGGGTGTGGACGATCTGCATAGGCTGCTGACCGAAGTGCGAGTCGGCGTGAGTTGCTCGGTGACTGTGCTGCGCTGGACCGAGAAGTTGGAGTTGAGGGTCGTGCCGGAAGAGACACGATAAGTGATGGCACGCTCCGAAGACCGGTAACCAGAAGGATCATGCCTTTCGGAATGTCTTTGGGATAGGCTTTCGGAGCCCAATAAACTATACTTAATACATGGCAAAAGCCGCGCCCAAGCCGAAATCCGCAATGGATAAGCTTGTTGATTCTTTTGATGATCTTGTAGAAGAAGCAAGGCAGGATATGTCGCCTGAGCAGTTCAAACAGGCAGTTCAGAATTTTGACAAGATTGTGGATAGAATCAAAGCCCGCGTCTCTCGCGACGGGCGTCGTGAAACCGCGTAATCCATGCTTTCAGTTCTTCCTTGTTGACGTTCGGTTTGAATTCTTTCACGGCCGCGACAAATTCGTCCTCAGTCCCGTACTCCACTGCAAAGGCCAGTCTTTCGGCTAGTTTCTTCTTTCGAAGTATGGCCTCGGCATCGGACCGCTCCGACTTTGGCGGCTTCCATCTAGCGACCATTATTTCTACCTGTTTTCTTGCATGCCAGCAGATCTTACTCCCCAGCGCTCCGACTCCAGGTGTTCCAGTGGTAACTGAGCTTCGAACATCCGCTCGTTTTCATTCCACGTAGCGGCTATGGTTTCCCGCTTCCTGGATCGCCAACCAATGTGTTTGAGGAAGGATTTCGCTCTCAAGCTCCCTGAATGGGGTGAAGCGATCGAGAGTGCATAAGAGTTGGGGTCGCTCCTTTGCGTAACCTTGATGCCTAATCGATGACTGGTCCAATCCCACAGAAGCACCACCGATTTGACACGCGATTCCCGCGCTATTCTGACTGCTGCGGCGTTAATGCTTATCCGGCCATCAGGCGTGATCGAGAGAGTCGGACTGTCGACCCTTGCTCCGGTCCTTTTGAATACCTCGTACGCCATAGGTTAGCCACGACTGAAGCCTTATATTAATCCATTTGCGAAGGCGGCGCAACCTTTTGTTGAGCCAGTTACCACTGCCGTGACTGCTCGGGCTCGGCCACTACGAAGCGTGGACTACTCCTCTCTCGGTCATTGCTATCCCCTTCCCGGCTGTGTTAGCCTCTATCGGTGATCACTTTGCAGCACAAAGTACCAGCCGGTCTGGACCGCAAGGAAGCGGACGTCTACCGCAAGCTGGATCCCGCGCGGCTCCCCAGGCATATCGCCATCATCATGGACGGCAACGGACGCTGGGCCAGGCGCCGACACATGCCGCGCGTGGCCGGTCATCGCGCCGGGGTCGCTGCCGTGCGCTCGACCGTGGAAACGGCGGCGCGCATTCATATTCCCGCCCTTACTCTCTACGCATTTTCGGAAGAGAACTGGAAGCGTCCGGCGGGCGAAGTCAGCTTTCTGATGCGGCTTCTCACTCGCTACCTCAAGGCCGAGATCGCGACCCTCAATCAGAACAACATCCGCCTGGAATATATCGGCCGGCAGCACGAACTTCCGGCTGACGTGCAGCAGCGCATGGATTGGGCGCGGGACGCGACCGCCCGCAATTCCGGCATGGTGCTCACCCTGGCGCTCAACTACAGCGCCCGCAGCGAACTGGTAGATGCCTTCCGCGCCATGGTGAACGCGGCTTCGCAGAACGGCGGCCTCGAGCATCTGCGGATCGATGAGGGCACAATTTCACGGCATCTTTATACCCGCCATCTCCCCGATCCCGATCTGGTGGTGCGAACTTCAGGAGAGATGCGGCTCAGCAACTTCCTGCTCTGGCAGCTCGCCTACGCCGAGATCTACGTGACCTCGACGTTGTGGCCAGATTTCCGAGGCATCCACCTGCTGGAGGGGATCGTGGAATTCCAGAAGCGCGAGCGCCGCTACGGCGGCCTCAATCACGACGAGCACCTGCCCGCCGAACCCCTAAAGACCTAGCCACAAAGAGCACACACGTGCCCGCAGTAACGAACCCCTGTGAGCCGCTGTGCCCTCTGTGGTTATAATTGCGCCGCCGGCTTTCAAGGCGCAAATCACCTTCTTGTTAAAACGAGTCGCAACCGCAGTCGTCCTGATTCCAATCGTGCTGGTGCTCATCCTGCATGCGCCGGTCCCGCTGCTGGCTGCCGTCGCTGGCGTGGTTGCTCTCCTGACCATTCATGAATTTCTCAAGTTGACCGAATCCTATGGCGTGCAGCCCCTGACTTGGCCCACGTACCTGTTCACCGGATTGTTGTTCGTGATCCTCGCAGTCAGCGCAAGCGGCGACACGCCCCTGCTTTCGACCGGAAAGTTCCTGGTCGCGTTAGGATTCACGGCGGCCCTCGCGCCCTTCATTTTTCTGACTCGCGCCATGCGCGATGAACCTCTGCGAGCGGGCTATCCGGCGGCCGCGGCTTCGGTCTTTGCCTTCACTTACATTGCGCTGCCCATGGCCATGCTGGTGCAGTTGCGCCAGCAGTGGGCGGGCGCTTTTTATATGCTGTATCTGCTCCTGGTCGTTTGGGCGGGAGATATCTTCGCGTATTTCGTCGGCAAATCGATTGGACGCCACCTGATGGCTCCCCGCATCAGTCCGAAAAAGACCTGGGAAGGCGCCGTCGCATCGGTGATCGCCGGCGTCGCCGTCGGATGGCTGCTGTTTCATTACGCATTGCCCATCAGTTCCTGGCTTCTGCACGCCGGATTGATCGAGCGGCGCGACGGCTTGTTCGGGCTGGAGCAGCCGGCCATGGGCTCGGTTATTGTGCTGACGATCGTTTTGAACGTTGCGGCACAATTGGGAGATCTGGTCGAATCGCTGATTAAGCGCGGGGCTGGAGTGAAAGATTCGGGAGCGCTTCTCCCCGGGCACGGCGGGATGCTGGATCGCATCGACGCGCTGCTCTTCGCCGCTCCAGTGCTGTGGTATTACGCGGCGTGGAGAGTGATGCAGTAAGCCTCTGTCGAACACTGCTATGAATTCTAGGACTTGGTTGGCTTTCGCCTGTGTGCAGATAGCGGGTATTGTCGCAATGCATCTAGGTCCTGATTGGTTGCTGGTTCTGGGGGTTGCGCTCCTCTTTCCAGTAACAGGGCTGTACATTTTCACTGGAATTCACAAGCTTATCCTGATTGGAGATGTCCGGCTCGCCATCGTGGCGGTTGTCCTTAATTTTGCCGCTTGGCAGTGCATTTCCTTCGCCGTTCGAAAGTTGAGGCACCGCACCTCTGTTTCAAGATAGGGCCACTTTCAGCGACTCCGCATCGAGGATATGCGCCGCGTACAATAAGAGTCTGTATCCATGAAACGCATTGCCATCCTGGGATCGACGGGCTCGATTGGGCGCAGCACGCTGAGTGTCGCCGAATCTTATCCCGACCGTTTTCAGATTGTCACCCTGGCGGCAGGGAGCAATCTGGATGCGGCGTTTGAGCAGGCGCGGCGATGGCAGCCGCGGGTGATCTCGATGGCGGCGGAGCGCGACGCGGATGAACTCCGCACGCGCCTCAAGAAAGACGGACTCACCGAAATCGAGGTCGTTCACGGCCCCGCCGGTGCTGTCCGGGTCGCAACCCATCCTGAAGTAGATTTCGTGGTCAGCGCCATCGTCGGTGTCGCAGGGCTGGAAGCCACGTACGAAGCGGTGCGCGCCGGAAAGATTCTGGGCCTCGCTAATAAAGAATGCCTGGTCGCTGCCGGAGAACTGATCACCGCCGAGGCGCTTAAGAAAGGCGTGGCCCTGCTTCCCATCGATAGCGAGCACAATGCGGTACACCAGTGCATGCGGGGCGGCCGGATCGAGGAAGTCGCCCGCATCTGGCTTACCGCTTCGGGCGGCCCTTTTCGCAACACTCCGCAGCCTGAGTTTGCGGCGATCACGGTGGAGCAGGCGCTGAATCATCCCACCTGGAAGATGGGGCGGCGCATTACCATCGATTCAGCGACTCTCATGAACAAGGGATTTGAAGTCATCGAGGCATGCCGACTTTTTCACATGCCGCCACGGAAAGTGGAAGTCATTGTCCATCCTCAGTCCACAATTCATTCCATGGTGGAGTTTGTGGATGGCAGCATACTTGCACAATTTTCGGTGACCGACATGCGGCTGCCGATTCTCTATGCGCTAACATATCCCGAGCGAATTCAGTCGGAAATGAAGTTCGCCGTCAGTGACTTGCGTCATCTGGACTTCAGCCCGCCAGACCTGAAAAAATTCCCCTGCCTGCGATTGGCGTATGAGGCGGCAGAGGCGGGCGGCGCTAAAACCGTGGCGCTGAACGCCGCCGACGAAATCGCGGTAGCGGCGTTCTTAGAGGGCTCTATACGGTTTGACCAGATTCCCAGGATCATCGAAGACGTTCTCGGGGCAACGAGTTCGGAGCCTCTGGGTTCTATAAGAACAGTGCTGGAGGCTGACTCTGAAGCCCGCAGAGTTGCACAGGCCCTGGTGCACAAACTAAATAAAACTGGGCAGCCGCGGGCAACATCTTTTGCGTAGTTTTGGAATCTAAACACTGGGAGTGTACGTACCTCAACCATGTCTGATTTCTTTACCTCTGTCATTGCCGTAGTCGCCGTGCTGGGCTTCATGATCCTGATCCACGAGTTCGGCCACTATGCCGTGGCCAAGTGGCTCGGGGTGCGCGTCGAGCAGTTCGCCATCGGATTCGGCAAGCGCCTGATCGGCTTCCGCAAGGGCGAGACCGACTATCGCATCAACGCCATCCCCCTGGGCGGCTACGTCAAGATGAGCGGCGAGAACCCGATGGATCAGCGCACCGACGATCCTCGCGAGTTCCTGAACCATTCCCGCTGGCACCGTTTTCTGGTCGCCATTGCCGGTCCGGCCATGAACATCCTGCTGGCCATCGTGCTCTTGACCACGGTTTACATGGTGCACTACGAATATCCGGCCGTGTACGACGAACCGCCGGTGATCGGATGGGTACTCAACGACACCCCTGCGGCCAAGGCTGGCTTTGAGGTCGGCGACCGGATCACCCGCATTGACGGCGTGCCAAATCCCACCTGGGAACAAGTTGAACTCAAAGAAGCTCTGAACCCGGGACAACCACTCGCGGTTCAGGTCGACCGCGGCGGAACGCTGCTGGATAAAACTATCGTTCCGGAAGCCACCGGGGTGGATCAGATTGGTTACGCGGGCTGGGCTCCGAAGGAGAACACGGTCACGATCACCGACCTGGTCAGCGGCATGCCTGCAGAAAAAGCCGGCCTCAAGGAAGGCGACCAGATTATTGCGCTCGACGGCAAGCCAGTGCCGGCACTGGCGGAAATGGTCGAAACCCTCAAAGTCACGAAAGACAAGCCCATCCAGATTACAGTTCGCAGAAACGGCCAGGAAAAAACATTTAAGGTTCAGCCCGTCCTCTCCGATAAGTGGTACCGCATCGGCATCGGCAGCATGCAGATGAAGGTGAAGACGCTTCCCTTCGCCGAGGCACTGAAGCTGTCGCTGCACGAGAACCGGCAAAGTGCGCTGTTAATTCTGGAATTGGTCAAGAAGATGGCGGAGCGCAAAATTTCCATGCGCTCGATTGAAGGACCGATCCGAATCGGCCAGGCTGCCGGAGAAGCGGCGCGGCGCAAAGGCTGGACTCCCCTGATGAGCCTGACCGCCGCCATCAGTCTGAACCTCGGCATCTTCAACCTCTTGCCGATCCCGATCCTCGATGGCGGGGTGATCCTGTTCCTTCTGATCGAGGGCTTGATGCGCCGCGATATCAGCATGAACATCAAGGAGCGCGTCTATCAGGCCGCGTTCGTTTTCCTCGTCCTGTTCGCCGTGATGGTCATCTATAACGACCTGATGAAGACGATTCCTGGGTTGGCCGACAAGCTACCATAAAATCATCTTCGTTCCACTTCAAAATCATCAGCCGGCGGCTCATACCGCCGGCTGATTTTTTTTATGCCGTCTTTACGTGTTTGCCGCTCTTGCCCGGCGGAAGCAAGCGCTTCGATTTGGGCGGACACACTGCGGCGCCCTTCGGTCGCGATGCAGGCGGCATTTCGGCGCGCACCTTGGCTTTGGCTGGTTGAGCCAATCCGTTGAACGGATCGTCGCTGGTCACGCCGTTGGGCAGGCTGCTGATCGCGTTTTGGAAGTTCTGCCACGCGTTGCTGGCGCGGTCGCCGCTGAGGCTGGCATAGAGCTGGGCCAGAGTACCGGAATCCCCCAGGTTCACTATGGCGGGGGCAATCTTTTCCAGGCCGTAGCCTTGGCTGCCGATCATCCAGGAGAGGAATGCCATACCGCATCCGGTGCTGTCGGCGTTCTGGTCGGTGTTGTCGGTCTTGTTCACATAATCCTGCATGCCGTCGGAATACCACTGGGGCGCAGTGGCGAAGTCCGACAGGGCGTTGTTGCCGATCACCGCCGCACACCAGCGCGAGAGAGCTTCTCCCGTACTTTCACCGCACAAGTTGCCGTTCATGGAGCATTCGCTCAGTTCAGCCTCGAACAATGCTGAAACCCGAGCCGAGTTGCCGAACGACGCATCCACTTCGATCGCATTTCCGGTGCTGTAATCGCAGCCCATGTGATCGGCGCCGCCGGTTCCATCCGTAGCGCCGCCGAGCGCGTAGACGATGACGCTCACCGGCCCTCCAGTCGTTCCAAAGATGCCGTCATTCGCAGTCGTAACCCGGTCGGCATCATTGACCAGGTCTTGAGCATTCTGCTCCGCGGGTGCGCCGAGGCTGGGGTCTACGTATACCGTGACGCGGCCACTGGGACTGGTTCCCACAAACTGAGACGTTCCTGTATAGCTCGGCCATGCCGGCGCGGTTGGCGTATTGCGGTCGATGGCCGCTGGTTTCTTCCCCCTGCGAGTAGACTTTATTCGTTGGTTCATTCGATTACCTCCCTGTGGGACGGACAAAGTTCTGGAGTGGAGAAGCGCATCCCCGGTCGATTTGGGGTCGAGGTCGGCGCACTACTTACAGTTGAGGGAATGCTATCCTCTGCTCCGTTGAGATGCAGAAAAACCAGCAGCCGTTACGAATTCCGTACAAGCCGACAAAGTTACGAGGGACGCTATGGCTGGCAAACGCAAATTAATCTTCTACGGCGCGACCAGCGTCGATGGCTTCATCGCAAGGCTGGATGGTTCGGTGGACTGGCTCGATCGCCCTCAACCGAAAGGCGACTATGGAATGGCCGCCTTCTATCGCTCGGTCGACACCGTCGTTCTGGGACGCAAAACCTATGACTTCGCCGTGAAGCATGGCATGGCCGATGTGGCGCCCGGCAAGAAGACTTATGTCTTCACGCGAACCTTGAAGACAGCCGCCAGCCCGAGGGTGAGCCTTGTCACGGAAGACCCAAACGCGTTTGCGGAGCGACTTCGAAAGGAGAAAGGCAAAAACATCTGGCTAATGGGCGGCGCAGAACTGCTGGCATCGTTCCTCGATTGCGGGCAGGCCGACGAGTTCATCCTCCACGTGATCCCAACCATGATTGGCGAAGGCATCCCGCTGGTTGCCCCACGGCATCGCGATGTCGCTCTGAAGTTACTCGAGAATAAGAAATTCCCCGACGATTCGCTGCGGCTGCGCTATGCCGTCAGGAGTGGAAAAGCGCGATCATCAGTCCGGGGCGATGAGTGATATGGCGATTTTGCAACAGTCAGCGTGACTGAGGGCTGTTGGCGATCTGGATCAGATCACGAACCCAATCGAGTAACGCAGCATTCTCGCTCTTAATACCTTTCACGTTCCCAATCTCTTTAATTCGGAACGAACGCCCGTCGTTGGTTTGGACGATGTACTTGCTTTGCGCGACGACTGGCACGGCAAGCAGGAGGATTGAGCACAGTCCCGTGGCTCGCATTCAGATATCTCCAATAGTGATGATAACTGGAAGGTTATCTTGGCAGCTCAAGACCCATATTCTCCTGCCCTGGCTTGGGCTGGGTCCGGTCTCGTTTGCGCCGGGGGTCCGAGCGACACGGCACGGCGGGACCCCGGGGGACCCGCATTTCCCCGTGATAAAATAAAAGTTCCCGATATGGCTACGATTCAACGCAGAAAGACCGTGACGGCCCTGGTTGGCAGTGTGCGCGTGGGCTCGGATGCACCAGTTGTGGTGCAATCCATGACCAACACCGACACCGCCGATGTCCCTTCCACCGTGCAACAAGTGGCAGCGCTGGCCCGCGCCGGCTCCGAACTGGTGCGCGTCACCGTCAATAACG